>NZ_JBSFUY010000019.1:0-186470 GCF_053592055.1 Streptomyces sp. NPDC002817 | reverse complement strand
CCTGGACGAGCCGGGGCACCGTGAAGCCGGACGTGAACCAGCGGGCGTCCGCACTCTCCACGAGCCATTCCATGCCCTCGGCACGGACCCGCGCGGCCCGCTCCTCCCACGCCTTCGCACCGTTGAAGTGCGACGACGAGCAGATCACGGCCAGCGACGACACCCGCTCGGGGTGGTGCACGGCCAGGTGCAGCCCGACCGCACCGCCCAGCGACACCCCCGCGTACGCGAACCGCTCGATGCCGAGCGAGTCCGCGAGCGCGAGCACCAGGTCGGCGAGGTCACCGATGCCGGCGCCGGGACCGATCAGGCCGGCCGCGCCGCCGCCGTGCCCCGGCAGGTCCCAGCGGACCACCCGGTGGGTGATGGAGAGCTCGGGAGCGACCTGGTCCCACAGGGCGTACGAGGTCCCGAGCGACGGTCCGAGGATCAGCGGGGGAGCCGAAGCGGGGCCCTCGGCATGGTGGTTGAGGAGTTTCTCGGTCAACGTCGCTCCAGAGCACGATCGGTGAGGGTGGCGGCGGCCCCTGTGTATCGGGCGGGGTCGGTGAGGCTGTCGAGGTCGACGCCCTTCAACTCCGCTTCCTCCGCCAGGATGTCGCCCAGACTTCGATCCTCGGCGTAGGTGCGCTTCGCCAGCTCGGTCAGCAGGGCCTTGGCGCGGGCCCGGCCCAGCACCGGCGCCAGTTCGGCGGAGAGCCGCTCGGAGACGATCAACCCATGGGTGAGGTCCAGGTGTTCACGCATCACCTCCGCGTGCACCCGCAGCCCTTCGGTGAGTTCGGCGGCGTCACGGGCGGCGCCGCCGACCAGCCGGAGCAGGTCCCGCAGCGGTTCCCACTCCGCGTGCCAGGCCCCGGCCGGCCGCTCGTCCTCCGCGGTCAGCGACCCGTACAGCGTGGCCGCGAGCTGCGGCGCCCGCCGGGCCGCGGCCGCGATCAGCGTGGACCGTACGGGATTCGCCTTGTGGGGCATCGCCGACGAACCGCCGCCGCTGCCCTCGGAGACCTCGGCGATCTCGGTACGGGCCAGTGTGAGCACGTCCGTGGCGAGCTTCCCCAGCGCTCCGGCCGCGAACGCCAGGCACCCGGCGAGATCGGCGATCGGGGTGCGCAGGGTGTGCCAGGGAAGCTCGGGCGCCCGCAGGCCGAGTTCCCGGGCGTACGCCGCCGGCAGCGCGGTCGGGTCGGTGGCGCCGTACGCGGTGAAGGCGGCCAAGGTCCCGGCCGCGCCGCCGAGTTGGGCGGGCAGCGAGTTCCGTACGGCCGTGATCCGGTCCCGCGCGTCCAGCACCAGCGACCGCCACCCGGCCGCCTTCAGCCCGAAGGTCGTCGGCACGGCGTGCTGGGTCAAGGTCCGTCCCGGCATCGCGGTGTCCCGGTGCTCGGCGGCCAGCCGGGCCAGCGCCGCCTCCGTCCGCCCGAGGTCGGCACGGACCAGGTCGAGGGTGCGTACGGCGACCAGCACCGTCGCCGTGTCCATGATGTCCTGGCTGGTCGCACCCCGGTGGACGTACGGCCCGTACTCCCCGACGACCGCCTTCGTCAGGTCGGCGACGAGCGGGATCACCGGATTGCCGCCCGCACGCGCGCGTACGGCGATGTCCTGGGCGTCGAAGTCCGTGGATCGGGCCGCCGCGTTGACCGCTGTGGCGGCCGCCTCGGGAGCCAGGCCCAGAGCCACCTGGGCGCGGGTCAGCGCGGACTCCGCGTCGAGCAGCGCCCGCAGATACGCGGTGTCGCTCGTCGCGGAGGCTGCGGGGGAGCCGGCCCACCCGGGGGCGAGCAGACCGGCGTCGGGTTCGGCAGAAGTCACTGGAACTCCAGGAAGACCGTTTCGCCTTCGCCCTGAAGGCGGATGTCGAAACGGTAGGTCCCCTTGCCGTCGTCCGCAGCGATAAGCGTGTTCCGGCGCGCCTCGTCCACTTGGGAGAGCAGCGGGTCCGCGGCGAGCGCCGCGTCGTCGCCCGGGAGGTAGATACGGGTGTAGAGGTGCACGAGGAGCCCCCGCGCGAAGAGGCACACGCTGAGGTACGGCGCGCTGTGCCCCCGGGCGCCCGGCCGCAGCGTCCTCGCGGACCAGTGGCCGTTGGCGTCCGTCTGGATGCGCCCCCAGCCGGTGAACTCCACGCCGTTGCGGCCCAGGAAGCCGCCGCTCGACGGGTCGCGCCGCATGGAGCCGTCGACCGTCGAAACGTTGCCGTCCGGGTCGGCGCCCCACAGCTCCACGAACGCGTCCGGCAGCGGGTTGCCCTCGCCGTCGTAGACGTATCCCTGGAGCGCGATGGTGTCGGGGTGGCCGACGGGCGCGATGTCGCCGCCGCCGGGGAAGGGGAGGGCGTGGCCGTAGAAGGGCCCGACCGTGTGCGACGGAGTGGGCAGCACCGTCTCGGGACGGCTTGTGTCGATCTTCGTCATGGCAGGTCAGCGCCCTTCTTCGATCCAGGTGGCGTGCGGGCCGTCGAGCACGATGTCCCAGTGGTAGCCCATGGAGAACTCCGGCACCGACAGGTTGTGGTCGTACGTCGCGACGAGGCGCTGCCGGGCCGCGTCGTCCGTCACCGACTGGATGATCGGGTCGTACGGGAACAGCGGGTCGGCCGGGAAGTACATCTGCGTCACGAGCCGCTGGGTGAACGCCGTGCCGAAGAGCGAGAAGTGGATGTGTGCCGGGCGCCAGGCGTTGAGGTGCTGACGCCACGGGTACGGACCCGGCTGGATCGTCGTGAAGCGGTAGTGGCCGTCGCCGTCGGTGAGGGTGCGGCCGACGCCCGTGAAGTTCGGGTCCAGCGGGGCGTCGTGCTGCTCGCGCTGATGGGCGTACCGGCCGGCCGAGTTGGACTGCCAGATCTCGACCAACTGACCGCGCAGCGGGCGCCCGTTCCGGTCGAGGAGCCGCCCGGAGACGGTGATCCGCTCACCGATCGGCTCACCGTTGTGCTGCCGGGTGAGGTCGTTGTCGATCTCGGTGATGTCCCGTTCACCGAAGGCGGGGGAGTGCAGCTCCACCAGCTCCGGGTCCTTGGACACGTCGATCGTGATCGGCGGCTGTTTGGGGTGGCGCAGGACCGAGGAGCGGTACGGCGCGTAGTCGCGGCGCGGCTGATGCTCGACGGGCGCACCGTCGGCGACACGCTTCTCGTAGGCGGCGTGCTCGGCGGCGATTTCCTGGTCGATGTCGTGCTGGGTGAGAGTCATGGAAGGTCCTGGGGTTTCCTGAAATTCGGGTGGCCGGGGTCGCGCCCCGTCAGGGGCGCGGGGGAACTGCGCGACCAGCCGCGGACGGCCGGCAGTCGCGATCGATGTTCAGCGCTCCAGGACGAGGGCGAGTCCTTGCCCCACGCCGATGCACAACGTGGCGACACCGACTCCACTGCCCTGGCGAGCGAGTTGATGGGCGACGGTACCGGCGAGGCGGGCACCCGACGCACCCAGCGGATGGCCGAGAGCGATGGCACCGCCCTGCGGGTTGAGGATCGCGGGGTCGAACTCAGGCCACTCGGCAACACATCCCAGGACCTGGGCGGCGAACGCCTCGTTCAGCTCCAGGACCGACAGATCGTCAAACCCCTTGCCCGCCTTGGCCAGCGCACGCGTAACCGCCTCGACGGGGGCGAGGCCGAAGTAGTCCGGATCGAGGGCGTTCACGCCGGTCGCGGAGACCCGGGCGAGCGGCTCCCGTCCCGTGGCCCGCAGGCCCTCCTCATCCACCAGCAGCAGCGCCGCCGCACCGTCGTTCAAAGGGGACGCGTTGCCCGCGGTGACCGTTCCCCCGGAGGTGCGGAAGGACGGCTTGAGCTTCGCCATCGCGGCGAGGGAGGCGTCGGCCCGCACACACTCGTCGGCGCCGAAGTCCACCGGGTCGCCCTTGCGCTGCGGGATCGACACGGGCGCGAGCTCGGCGTCGAAGAGCCCTGCCTCCTGTGCCTTGGCGGCCTTCTGGTGCGAGGCCAGCGCGAACTCGTCCTGCTGCTCACGTGTGATCTTGTGCTTGTCGGCGATGAGTTCGGCCGACTCGCCCAGCGGGACGGTCCACTGCGGGTCCATCCTCGGGTTGACCATGCGCCAGCCGAGGGTCGTCGAGTACAGCTCGGTGTGCCCGGCGGGGAAGGCCCGGTCGTTCTTGGGCAGGACGTACGGTGCCCGGGTCATCGACTCCACACCGCCCGCCACGGCGATGGAGGCGTCGCCGACCGCGATGGCGCGGGCCGCCTGGATGACCGCCTCCAGGCCGGACGCGCACAGGCGGTTGACGGTCACGCCGGGGACCGAGGTGGGCAGGCCCGCGAGCAGGGCGCCCATGCGGGCGACGTTGCGGTTCTCCTCGCCGGCGCCGTTGGCGTTGCCGAAGTAGACGTCCTCGACACGGGAGGGGTCCAGGTCGGGCGTACGGGCGAGGAGTTCGCGGATGGCGTGGGCGGCCAGGTCGTCCGGGCGTACCGAGGACAGGCCGCCGTTGTAGCGGCCGATCGGGGTGCGGACCGCGTCGACGAGGTAGACGGGCTTCACAGCAGTTCCTCCGCGACGGTCAGCTTGGCGTCGGTCTTGGCGATGATCTCGTCGACCAGGACTCCGGGGGCGGCCTCGGTCAGCACGAGCCCCTCCGGCGTCACGTCGATCACGCCGAGGTCGGTGATGATCCGGTTCACGCACCCCTTGCCGGTCAACGGCAGCGCGCACTCCTCGAGGATCTTCGCGGAGCCGTCCTTGGCTGTGTGGGTCATGACGACGATGACGGTACGGGCGCCGTGGACGAGGTCCATCGCGCCGCCGATCCCGGTGATCATCTTGCCGGGGATGGCCCAGTTGGCGAGGTCGCCCTTGGCGGAGACCTGCATGGCGCCCAGCACGGCGACGTCGATGTGGCCGCCGCGGATCATCGAGAAGGACAGCGCGGAGTCGAAGAAGGAGGCACCGGGCAGGACCGTGACGGTCTCCTTGCCGGCGTTGATGAGGTCCGGGTCGACCTGGTCCTCGGTGGGGTAGGGGCCGGTGCCCAGGATGCCGTTCTCGGACTCCAGGATCACCTCGACGCCGGACGGGAGGTAGTTGGGGATCAGTGTGGGCAGGCCGATGCCGAGGTTGACGTACTGCCCGTCCTGCAGCTCGCGCGCCGCCCGCGCGGCCATCTGCTCGCGTGTCCAGGCCATCAGTTGCTCACCGTCCGCTGCTCGATCCGCTTGTCGGCGGCCTGCTCCGGAGTCAGTGCCACCACCCGCTGCACGAAGATCCCCGGCAGATGCACCGCGTCCGGTTCGATCTCGCCCGGCTCGACGAGTTCCTCGACCTCGGCGATCGTCACCCGGCCGGCCATCGCCGCGAGGGGGTTGAAGTTGCGCGTGGACTTGTTGAAGACGAGGTTCCCGTGCCGGTCGCCCCTGGCCGCCCGCACCAGCGCGAAGTCCGTGCGGATGCCGCGCTCCAGCACGTACTCGGTGCCGTCGAACTCCCGCACCTCCTTCGGCGGCGAGGCGAGCGCGACGCCGCCGGAACCGTCGTAGCGCCACGGCAGTCCGCCCTCGGCGACCTGGGTGCCCACCCCGGCGGGGGTGAAGAAGGCGGGGATGCCCGCGCCACCGGCGCGCAGCCGCTCGGCGAGCGTGCCCTGCGGGATCATCTCGACCTCGAGCTCGCCGGACAGGTACTGCCGCGCGAACTCCTTGTTGGCCCCGATGTAGGAGCCGGTCACCCGTGCGATACGGCCCGCGGCGAGCAGGACCGCGAGCCCGGACTCCATGGCCCCGCAGTTGTTGGAGACCACGCCGAGGCCGCTGACCCCACGCTCGTACAGGGCCTGGATCAGCACGTTCGGCACACCGCTGAGTCCGAAGCCGCCGACGGCGAGTGTCGCGCCGTCCGGCACATCGGCCACCGCCTCGGCGGCGGTGGCGACCACCTTGTCCATGCGTGAAGCTCCATCCCACTGATTAATCAGGGCACTGAGTATTTCCGTGAAGTTTCCTTCACGCTGCCACCGGACGGAGACGACGTCAAGACCTGTGAGAAGTGTGAGGTCACAAGGGTGGGCGACGTTGCAGACAGTCTGTGCCTCGCCGGGTATCGTTCAGTGCACTTACGAATCCGACCTCAGGAGCGCACATGGCCGCGGTGGATCTCACCACCCACCCCGGGCACCTGGCCCGGCGGCTCCAGCAGGCGCACTACCTGCTCTGGAACACGATGGTCTCGGAGGAGATCACCTCGCCGCAGTTCGCGGTCCTCAACGCGCTCGTCGCCGAGCCGGGCCTCGACCAGCGCACGGTGGGGGAGCGGGTGGGTCTGGACCGGTCCACCATCGCCGAGGTGATCAGCCGTCTCGGCCGCCGCGGGCTGGTCGACAAGGTGCGCGACCCGCAGGACGGCCGGCGGTTCCTGCTGCGCCTCACCGACGACGGGCTGCGAACCCACCGCAAACTGACCGTGCGCACGGCCCGGATGAACCAGGTCTTCCTGGCCCCGCTCTCCGCCGAGGAGCAGTCCGTCTTCTTCGAACTGATCCAGCGCGTCTCGGACGCGGCCGAAGGGCTCCGCAATCCCGCGGAACCCCTCGTCGCCCAGCGCTAGGCCTTGGCGAAGAGCACCCAGACCTGCCCCCGGGCGAAGTTCACCGGGTCGCCGTCACTCGTCGTGAACGTCGTACCGTCCGTCGCCTTCTCGCGCTTCCAGTCGACGGTGTACGCCTTCCCGCCGCGCAGCACCTTCGCCTTCCCGGAGCCCACCGTCTCGGTGTACGGCGTGTTGTTGCCGAGGAAGTCGTAGAAGTCGGACTTGCGGATCTTCACGTACTGCACGACGACCGTCGCCGGGGCCAGCCGCTTGCCGGCGGTCGTCACGGTCGGTGTGCCGTCCATCGAGACCAGATAGCGGTCCCGGTTCGAGGACCAGGTGAACCGGAAGGCGGCTGCCGGGTAGCGCACGGTCTCCGAGGTGTCCTTCGTCCCGCCGGACGACGGGGCGGCGCCGTAGGTGAAACCGGTCGTCAGGGCGTCCGAGCCCGGAACCGAGGGCATCAGGCGGTCCGGGCGCAGATAGAGGTTGTGCGGGGAGGGCTTGTCGGCGCCCCGGTAGTAGGCGCCCGACGTCTTTTCGGGTGTCTGCGGGTTCAGCGGCGCCTTGTCGATCAGCGGCATCAGCTTCCCCTGGGCGCCGGAGAAGGCGAGCGTCGGATGGTCGAACTGGCGCAGCAGTTCCAGATCGGACTCCCGGGCGCTGCGCACCGGCCCGATGACCTTGGGGAGCTTGGTCGCGTACACCGCCATCAGCCGGCTCAGTCCGCCCTCGACCTGCTCGGCGTAGATGATGTCCGCGGAATCGGTGCCCGTGTGCGGGCGGGCGGCCCGTGCGTTGTCGATCTTCACGGCGAGCGCGGACTCGCCGGTCAGCTCACTCTGCGAGGGCTCTTGGCTCGGGCCCTCGTCCTGGTCCTGGCTCTGCTCCGTTCCTCGTCCGTCGTCGACCGGGCCGGGCTGCTTGGTGCCTGTGCAGCCCGCCGCCAGAGAAACCGTCAGTGCGGCGGCCAGGAGCGCCGCCGTAGTCATGGCGCGTCTCTTGCGCGCCCTTCGTCCCATGCCCACCGTCGCCACCCAAGTCTCGTTTCACTGATTGTGCGCTTATGTGTTCATTGATGGCCATACCCGGTGGGATTTGATCGGTCGAGGTGAGTACCTCTGAGGAGCGTGTTGCTACGCCGAGCGGCCCACACCACGGTTCGGCGCAGGCCCTGAAGGGAGTGGCGTGATGAGGGCGGTGACCTGACAGGGCGAGCGGGACGTACGGGTGGAGGACGTGCCCGAAAGAAGCAGGACGGCGCGGTGAAGGTGCTGATGCGGCCCAGGGCCCCGGTGGGTCAGCCCAGGATCTCGTTCAGGTCGTACCTGACGGGCTCCTCCAGCTGCGCGTAGGTGCAGCTCTCCGGCTCCCGGTCCGGGCGCCAGCGGCGGAAGCGGGCCGTGTGCCGGAACCGGACGCCGTTCTCCATGTGGTCGTACGCCACCTCGGCCACCCGTTCCGGCCGGATCGCCACCCACGACAGGTCCTTCTTGCCCGACCAGCGGCTCGGCGCCCCGGGCAGCCGGGCGCTCTCGTGGGCCGCCTCCTCCGACCAGGCCGCCCAGGGGTGTCCGGTGGCGTCCTCCATGCGCAGCGGCTCCAGCTCCGTCACCAGCTCGGCGCGCCGCTTCATCGGGAAGGCGGCCGACACGCCCACGTGCTGGAGGGTGCCTTCGTCGTCGTGGAGGCCGAGCAGGAGCGAGCCGACGATCGGGCCGCTCTTGTGGAAGCGGTAGCCGGCGACGACGACGTCCGCCGTGCGCTCGTGCTTGATCTTGAACATGGCGCGGTCGTCCGGGCGATAGCGCAGGGCGAGCGGCTTGGCGATGACCCCGTCGAGCCCGGCCCCCTCGTACTGCTCGAACCACCGCTGAGCCACCTCGATGTCCGTGGTCGCCGGGGCCACGTGCACGGGGGCGGTCGCCCCGGACAGTGCCGTGGTCAGCAGCCTTCTGCGGTCGCTCTGCGGAACGTCCAGGAGTGACTCGTCCTGGAGGGCCAGCAGGTCGAATGCGACGAAGGACGCCGGCGTCCGCTCGGCGAGCGTACGGACCCGGGAGGCCGCCGGGTGGATGCGCTCGGTGAGCGCGTCGAAGTCCAGACGGCCGCCCCGCGCAATCACGATCTCCCCGTCCAGCACGCAGCGCTCGGGGACTCTCTCTTGCAGGGCTGCCACGAGCTCGGGGAAGTACCTGGTCAGCGACTTGCCGGTACGGCTGCCCAGCTCGACCTCGGCCCCGTCGCGGAACACGATCGCCCGGAACCCGTCCCACTTCGCCTCGTACTGCATGTCCGGCGGGATCCTGGCCACCGACTTGGCGAGCATCGGCTTCACGGGCGGCATCACCGGCAGATCCATGCAGTCGATTCTGCGCCCGTGAAGCCGTATATGCCCGGTGTGCGAGGTTTGCATGGTGCGCCTACCGTGGCTCGCATGGGTGAAGCGGTGGAACTGGAGGTGGGCGGCCGGACCGTCCGGCTGTCCAGTCCGGACAAGATCTTCTTCCCGGAGCGCGGGTTCACCAAGCTCGACCTGGCCCGCTACTACCAGGCGGTCGCCCCCGGCATCCTGCGGGCCCTGCGCAACCGCCCCACCACCCTGGAGCGCTACCCGGACGGCGTGACCGGCGAGTCCTTCTTCCAGAAGCGCGCACCGAAGAACATGCCCGACTGGATCCCGACCGCCCACATCACCTTCCCCAGCGGCCGCAGCGCCGACGAGATGTGCCCCACCGAGGAGGCCGCCGTCCTGTGGGCCGCCCAGTACGGCACGCTCACCTTCCACCCCTGGCCGGTACGGCGCGACGACGTCGACCGACCCGACGAACTCCGCATCGACCTCGACCCGCAGCCCGGCACGGACTACGACGACGCCGTGCGCGCGGCGGGTGAACTCCGTGCCGTGCTGGAGGAGTTCGGCGGACTGCGCGGCTGGCCGAAGACGTCCGGCGGACGGGGCCTGCATGTGTTCGTGCCGATCGAACCCCGCTGGACCTTCACGGAGGTCCGCAGGGCCGCGATCGCGGTGGGCCGGGAGATGGAACGGCGGATGCCGGACCAGGTGACGATCAAGTGGTGGAAGGAGGAGCGCGGCGAGCGCATCTTCATCGACTACAACCAGACCGCCAGAGATCGCACCATCGCGTCCGCCTACTCCGTACGGCCCCGCCCGCACGCCCCTGTCTCCGCCCCCCTGCGCTGGGACGAGGTCGGCGAGGCACACCCCCAGGACTTCGACCTCGCGACCATGCCCGCGCGCTTCGCCGAACTCGGCGATGTGCACGCGGACATGGACGATCACGCCTTCTCGCTCGACGCGCTGCTGGAACTGGCACGCCAGGACGAGCACGACCACGGTCTGGGCGACCTGCCGTACCCGCCCGAGTATCCGAAGATGCCGGGAGAGCCCAAGCGGGTACAGCCGAGCCGGGCCAGACACGACGACACGTGACGGAGGATCAGTCGCGGGCGGCCAGACGCCACAGCGAGGTCGTCTCCCGGCCACGGGCCGCGTGGAGGGGATCACCGGGGTCCGTCGCGCGGCGGTGACGCGGACTGGTGCCGATCCTCCCGCGTACGCGCAATCCCGCGCCCTCGATCGCCGAGAGCAGCTCGCCGCGTGTGCGAAGCCCCAGATGCTCGGCCAGGTCCGACAGGACCAGCCAGCCCTCGCCGCCCGGTGCGAGATGGTCTGCCAGTCCGTCCAGGAACCCGTGGAGCATGGTGCCGCCCGGGTCGTAGACGCCCTGTTCCAGCGCGGAGGTCGGCCGGGCCGGGAGCCAGGGCGGGTTGCAGACGACGAGGTCGGCGCGCCCCTCGGGGAACAGCCCCGGACCCGTCACCTCGACGCGCTCGGCAAGGCCCAGCCGTCGGGCGTTCTCACGGGCGCAGGCCAGGGCGCGCGGGCTGATGTCGGTGGCTGTGACGCGGCCGCACCCCCGGCGGGCCAGCACGGCGGCGAGCACTCCCGTCCCGGTGCCCAGGTCGAACGCGGTGCGGGGAGCGGGCACGGGGAGGGGTGCCGTCGCGACGAGGTCCACGTACTCGCCCCTGACCGGGGAGAACACGCCGTAGTGGGGGTGGACGCGGGCGCCGCCGAGGGCGGGTACCTCGACGCCCTTGCGACGCCACTCGTGTGCGCCGAGCACGCCCAGCAACTCCCTGAGGGAGATGACCACGGGGCCGCGGGGTGGACCGTAGGCCGCGGCGCATGCCTCGCGGACGTCCGGGGCCCTGCGCAGGGCCAGAGCGTGGTCGTCCGCCAGCGGCACCACGAGACGGCCCAGGATCCGGGCACGGTGGCCGCGCGCCCTGCGGTGCAGGTGGAAGGACTCGCTCGGGCTGTCGCCGGGCCGTGGTGGCTTGCGGTCGATACGACGGCCGATGGCCTCCAAGAGCCGGCGCGCGTGGTGGAAGTCGCCCTGCCAGAGCAGCGCGGTGCCCTCGCAGGCCAGACGGTGGGCACTGTCGGCGCGCATGCGGTCGTCGGCGACGACGACGCGTCGCGGTGCGGGGGCGGCGCTCTCGGAGTGCCAGCGGGTGTGCCGGACGGTGTCGGTGCGGGGCTCGGTCCAGGAGATGGTGGACACGGTGGACTCCTCGTGGTCGAACGTGCGGATACACGAAGAGCACTTCGACGAGGAGCACGAGAAGCGGCCGACGCGATGGCGTGGCCGCGGGTGAAAGGGCAGGTGGGCTCTCTGTGAGCGCCGGGGCTACCGCTCCCGCGTCGAAGCGCGAGCGGGGACGTCGCCGAGCACCATGCCGAGTGTCATGACCTGTCCTGTCGGGGCTGTCGGGAGGGGACGGCAGCAGGCTCGCACGTGCCCTTGCCGCCGGGCAAACCGTTTGCGGGGTGCGGCCCACCGTCACCGCGGTGGGCCGCACCCCTGGGAAATCACCGGAGAGCCGGGCTCACAACTCCTTGATCCTGACGTCCCGGTACGAGACCACGTCCGTGGTGCCGTGCACCTGGAGTCCGAGGTAGCCGGAGGCGAACCGTCGCCCGTCCGTGCCCGGGTCGTCCGAGCGGGGCGGGGTGAAGTCCTGGCCGCCGATGTTGTCGAACTCGTTGATCAGCACGCCGTTGCGGTAGACCGAGTAGTGCTGGTCGACCACCCGGATCTCGTAGTCGTTCCAGGTGCCCTTCTGGGTCACGCCCGCGCCGGCCAGGCCCACGCGGTCGAAGCCGTAGACCGAGCCCGTCTTGTACATGTCGCCGTCGGGCCGGTCCAGGACCTGCACCTCGTGCCCGTACTTGATGGCGACCCACTCCGGCCGTGACTCCTCCGGATGGTCGTGGATCCACGGGAACCGCACGAACACACCGGAGTTGGCGTTGCCGGTGCCCGGCGCGTCGTCCCGCCACTGGAGCCGCAGCGAGAAGTCGCCGTACTTGCGCTCCGGGAACCACAGCATGCCGAGCCCGTCCTTGGTCGTGCCGGAGGTGATCGACCCGTCGGCGTTCAGCCCGAACGAACCGCCGCCCACCTGCTGCCACTTGGCGAACGACTCGGCGCTGCCGTCGAGGATCCTCCGGTAGCCCTCGGTCTGCCCGGGCCTGCCGATCCCGGACTGCCGGGCGGCCTTCTGGACGGCGTTGTACTCGCGCTGGTCGACGACCCCTTCCTCGAGGAGCTTGTCGAGGACAGTCTTCACGTGCTTGACGAACAGCGCGTGCGAGGTCCACTCCTTCTCGTCCTCGATCAACTCGTTGATACGGCATCGGCTGTTGGTGAGCCGGTTGGGCACACCCGAGTCGACCTCGCCGACGATCACCGTCAACCGCTCGTCGAACTCGGGGCAGTTGGGTGCGGGGACCTGGCTGGACACGACGGTGAAGGTCGCCGTGCGAGCGGCAGCGGTGTTGCCCGCCTTGTCGGTGGCCCGGTAGGCGAGGGTGTGGGTGCCGGCGCGGTCGACGATCACCGGAGTGGTGTATGCGATGTACGGTCCACCGTCGATCGAGTACTCGATCCGGTCGACACCGGAACCATGCTCGTCCGTCGCGCTCACGGTCACCTTGGCGTTGCCGACATAGGCCCCGGCCGAGTTCTTCGTGCCCGCGACGGTCACACCCGTCACCGGCGGTGTGGTGTCCGGGGTGGGTGTCGCGACGACCGTGAACCGCACGCTCTTCTCGCCGGCGACGTTGCCCGCCTTGTCGGTGGCCCGGTAGCGCACGGTGTGGGTGCCGAGCTGGTGCACCATCACGGGCGCGGTGTACGCCTGCCAGGCCCCGTCGCCGACGGCGTACTCGATGGTGTTGACGCCGGAGCCGGTGTCCGAGGCGGACACGGTCACCGTCGCCATGTCGAGGTACGCCCCGTCCGCGTTCTGCTCGCCGGTCACCGTCGCCGAGGTGTCCGGGGGTGCGGTGTCGTCGGAGGGCGGGGGGGCCACCGTGAACCGGACGCTCTTCTCGGCGGCGACATTGCCCGCCTTGTCGAGCGCCCGGTAGCGGATCCTGTGGCTGCCGACCTGGTCGACGACGACCGGGGTGGTGTACGGCAGCCAGTCGCCCGAATCGCCGACCGCGTACTGTATACCGTCGACCCCGGACCCGCCCTCGTTGTCCGTCGCGCTGATCGCGACACTCGCCGAGCCGACGTACTCGCCCTGCGCGTTCTGTGTCCCGGTCACCTGCGCCGCCGTCGTGGGCGGAACGGTGTCCTCGCCGGTGCCCTCGGTCACCACGAGGATGCCCTGCATCTGTCCGTGGCCCGGGATCGTGCAGTGGTAGAAGTAGCGGCCCGGGGTGAGGGTGACCTCGGCGGTGTGGCGGCCGTCCATGTCGTCGTTCGGGTTCGCGAGGATGTTGAGTTCCACATCGCTGTTGAACTCCGGGTCCGACGTCACGAACGTCAACGTGTGCGGCATGCCGGTGGTGTTGCCGGTCGCCACGCTGTTCTCGAAGACGATCGTCGCCTGACCCGCCACCGCGGTCGTCGGCGCCGACGTGTACTTGGTGATGTCGTCGCCGGCTGTCCAGGTGAGTGTCTGGGCGGCGGCCGCCCGCTCCCCGGGCTGCTGGGCGGAGACGGGTGCCGTCTGCAGCCCGAGCATGATCAGTGCGGCGGCCAGCAGGGCCGTCCAGATTCTTCGTCGCTGTGTCACCGAGCGGCCCCCCTCGCCAGCTGGCCGGCGGCCGGAGTGGGACCGCCGCCCTTGTAAGTGACCTGCCACAGCGCCGACTTGGCGTCCGAGGTGAAGAAGCCGCGGCCGTAGTCGAGCACGTACAGCGAGCCGTCCGGACCGAACTTCCAGTCCATGAGGTTCCTGATGCCGTCGTTGCCGATGGGCACGATCTTCTTCAACGACTCGGCGTGCACGGGCAGTCCGCCGTCCCCGTGCGTCTTCGGGTCGGTGATGACGGCGTTGCGCGGCTGGTCGGCGTCGTAGAAGTCGCCGACGAACCATTTGCCGTCCCAGTACGCGGGCCACTTGACCTCGCTGGCGCTCTCCGTGTCGTAGCGGTAGACCGGTCCGTTCATCGCGGCCTGTCCGCCGCCCTTCAGCCACGGCAGCAGATACGTGGACTCCTCCTGCTTGTAGGAGGGGATGCCGTTCGCGTCGCGCGGGAAGTCCGGTGCGCCGCCCTGGGGCGAGTACCAGATGTTGTTGCCGGTGACCGGCGGGAGGTTGACGAGGCCGTCGTTGTTCGGGGACTCGTTCTTCGGGTGGTCGCAGTCGTACCAGCCCAGCGGCTTCGTCGGGTCGGGGAGGTTGCGGTCGCGATAGGGCTGCTTGTTGCCCATGCAGTACGGCCAACCCCGGTTGCTCGCCCTGGTGATGACGGCGAACGTGTCGTACTTGGCCGGACCCCAGGTCGTCGAGGGCGCCGAGGCGTCCGGGCCGACCCAGCCGGCGTACAGGATGTCGGTCTGCCGGTCGACGAAGATACGGGCGGGGTTTCTGACCCCCATCACATAGATCTCGCCGCGGGTCTTGCCGCCGCCCTCGTCGGTCTCCTGCCCGGTGAAGAGGTTCCCGGCGGGCAGGGTGTACGTCCCGTCCGGCTCCGGGTGGATGCGCAGGATCTTGCCGTTGAGGTTGTGGGTGTTGCCGGCGGTGCGCCGCGCGTCGGCGAAGGAGACGCCCTTGTAGTTCGGCTCCGGGTTGTTGCCCGAGTAGCCACCGCTGAAGCCACTGGAGTTGTTGTCACCGGTCGCGATGTACAGGTTGCCCTTCGAGTCCCAGGTCATCCCGCCGCCCGCATGGCAGCAACTGTGGATCTGCACCGGCCACTTCAGCAGCGCTTTCTCACTGCCCAGGTCCAGCTTGTTCGTGGCGAGGTCGAGCGTGAACCGGGAGACCCGCCGCTCGGCCATACGCGTCTCGCGGTTGATCTGCGAGTGCGGTGTGTAGTGCAGATACACCCACCCGTTGTCCTCGAACCGCGGATCGAGCTCGATGCCGAGAAGCCCCTCCTCGACCTTGACCAGCTCGTCGCCGCCGCCCTTGTTGCCGAAGACCGTCAACGCCCCCGCGAGGGTGACCTTCTTGGTCTTCGGGTCGTAGACATGGATCTCCCCCTTGCCCTTGCCGATGTCGGGGTTGTTCCAGTCGGTGACCACGGGCTGCGAGGAGTCCGCGCCGCCCCGGCCGATGTAGAGCACCCGGCCGTCGGGCGCGGTGACCAGGCCGTGCGGCTCGCCGATCTGGTCGTTCTGCCCCGCCTGGTTGGGCTGGGTGAGGCGTTCCGCCTTGTAGTTGCCGGTGATGGTCGCCTTGCAGTCGGCCTGCACCAGCCGCGAGGTCCACAACAGGGCACCGCGCAGATGCGTACGGAAGTCGCTCTCGTCGTAGGACGACACCGTGCCGCCCATGCCGGTGTAGAAGGAACGGCCGCCGTCGTAGTCACGGCACCAACTCACCGGATGGTCCCAGCCGTTCTTGCTCGCTCCCGGCTGATACGTCGACTCGCGGACCCGGGCCACGGTGTGGACCTCGCCCGACGGGTTCTTGGCCCAGTTGAACCACCGGTCGGGCCGCTTCCACTGCACCGGCAGATCCCTGGTCGCCGGATGCCGGCGGTCGCCGACCTCGACGACGGCCCGTTGAACGGCCGTCGGACTGGAGGCCGCCGGGCGGGCCCCGACCAGACCCGTGAACCAGTCCGAGTACGGCTCGGCGCGCGCCGCGTCATGGACGCCGACGAAACCACCGCCGGCCTCCATGTAGGCCTCCAGGCCGGCCTCCTGCTCCGGATCGAGGATGTCACCGCCGCCGGTCAGGAAGACGATCGCGTTGTAACGCCCGAGCTTCGTCTCGTCGGTGAACACCGAGGCGTCGTCGGTGGCCTCGGTCTTGAACCGCTGGTCCGTCGGCCCGGACAGGCCGATCGTCTCGATCGTCTCGATCCCGGCGTTCACGACCGGCGACTCCTCCCCGGCCGCCGCGGAACCGTAGAAGACCAGCACGCGTACATTCGCGCCGCCTGGTGGCGACTTCACGGACATCGTTGTCAGGGGCGGCTCCGGGGCCGGACGCGCGCTGGCGGCGGGACCCGACAGCAGTCCGGCGACGACGATCCCGGCGCTCACGCCCGCCACGCCGACCCGTCTTCCCGCGCTCAGTCCTCGTAAGTGCATGGGCACCTCCTCGGTCACAGCAACAGCGCGATGGAAGCTAGACCTCTTTGCGCAACTCGCCAATACCTATGACCGAGTTGGGGTCAACTTTGTCCTGAGCGTGGAAAAACAGCGGAACGGCCGGTACCGTCTCACAGGTTCATCACAGGTGCGTCTCCGCAAGTTCCGTATCAGGGTGGGGAGTTCCACGTGGACAGACGCGGGTTCAATCGACGAGTACTGCTGGGCGGCGCTGCCGTCGTGGGCAGCGGGGCCGTCGCGACATCGTTGTCGCTGGCGCCGGACGCCGCGAGCGCCGACGGACCGGCCCGGACCGCACCGGCCGGGGGCGAGGTGAGACACATCAAGATGTACGCCGAGAAGCTCGCCGACGGGCAGATGGGCTACGGCTTCGAGAAGGGCAAGGCGACGATCCCCGGCCCGCTCATCGAACTCAACGAGGGCGACACCCTGCACATCGAGTTCGAGAACACCATGGACGTCACGGCGAGCCTCCACGTCCACGGTCTCGACTACGAAATCACCAGCGACGGCACCAAGTTGAACAAGAGCGACGTCGAGCCCGGCGGCACCCGCACCTACACCTGGCGCACCCACGCCCCCGGCCGCCGCAAGGACGGCACCTGGCGGGCGGGCAGCGCCGGCTACTGGCACTACCACGACCATGTGGTGGGGACCGAGCACGGGACGGGCGGGATCCGCAAGGGCCTCTACGGTCCGGTGATCGTGCGGCGCAAGGGCGACGTCCTCCCGGACAAGACGTACACGATCGTCTTCAACGACATGCTCATCAACAACAAGCCGGCGCACTCCGGGCCGAACTTCGAGGCCACGGTGGGCGATCGCGTCGAGTTCGTGATGATCACGCACGGCGAGTACTACCACACGTTCCACATGCACGGTCACCGCTGGGCCGACAACCGCACGGGCATGCTCACCGGCCCCGACGACCCGAGCCAGGTCATCGACAACAAGATCGTGGGCCCCGCGGACTCCTTCGGCTTCCAGGTCGTCGCGGGGGAGGGCGTCGGGGCGGGCGCGTGGATGTACCACTGCCATGTCCAGAGCCACTCCGACATGGGGATGGTCGGGCTGTTCCTGGTGAAGAAGACGGACGGCACGATCCCGGGGTACGAGCCGCACGGGCACGATCACTGACGGGAGAGGTCGAACAGGGTCCCTTCCGTGCCGGGTTGCTCCTGGACGTAGGGGCGGGGCCGCCGAAGAAGGCGACGTGCCAGCCGTGGACGACGACGCCGTGGGCGTACCTGACCGACGTGGTGCGGACGCGGGTCGGTCGGCCGTGACGGGCTTCCAGGAGAGGGAAGTCCGTGTACGGGTAGGCGCCAGGTGGCGCGGTGGTCCACCTTGAGCGCGTAGGGAGCCGCGTCGTACTCCCACAGGGGCCTTCCCCGCTGCTCCACCGGCGTACGCCGGGCTCGCCGAGCCGGTCGCCGGGGACGCCTTGGTCGAAGTGGCCGACCATACGTCCCCCGACCCGTCGGTCAGGAAGTGCTCGATGCCGTCGCCCACCCGGAAGGTGCACGAAGGACGTCCCAGCGCATCGAACGCCTGTACCTGGTCGTTCCCGGCCCGACCGCGCGCATCGGCCGGCAGGAATCCGCCGTCCGGCAGGGCGCCGATCATCGGGTGGCGTGGCCCCACCGCACTCAGACGCGTCTCGTCCGCGTAGCCACCCTCCACGGTGACCACCAGCGCGTAGTACGGGCCGTGCGGGCTCCGAGTCCGCAGAGCAGCCAATGCGCACGCCCGAAGGCATCGACGGTGCTGTGCAGTACGTCCCGGTCGCGGTACGCGCGGGGCAGGCGGGCGCGCGGGGCCAGGCGGCGGTCAGCGGACATGGGCCTTTCTCGTGGTCGTACGCCGATGATCCGGCCGTCCCGATCTCGTGAGCAACCGGGATTCCGGTCCCCGGAGAGCGCTCTCACGCCTCCCCGGCCAGGGCTATCCTGATCCGCAACCACGAGGAGGGCCCCGAAGTGACCGAGACAGCGCCGCGTCCCACGCTGGAGGCCGTGGCCGAGCGGGCCGGGGTCTCGCGGGCCACCGTGTCCCGGGTGGTGAACGGCGGGGACGGGGTGCGGGAGCCGCTCGTCGAGCGGGTCCGGCGGGCGGTGGAGGAGCTGGGGTACGTGCCCAACCAGGCCGCCCGCAGCCTGGTGACGCGCCGGCACGACGCGATCGCCGTCGTCGTCGCCGAGCCGGAGACCCGGGTCTTCGCCGACCCCTTCTTCGCGCTGCAACTCAGGGGGATCAGCAAGGAGTTGACGGCACACGACAACCAATTGGTCCTGCTGCTGACCGAGGGGCGCGACGACCACGCCCGGGTCGGCCGCTACCTCGCCGGCGGCCATGTCGACGGGGCGCTCGTCTTCTCCCTGCACCTCGACGATCCGCTGCCCGAACTGATCCAACGGGCCGGTATCCCGACGGTGTTCGGCGGCCGGCCCGGGTGGAGCGACGGCAGCCGTGACGTGGTGTTCGTCGACAGCGACAACCGGGGTGGGGCGCGGGACGCCGTACGCCACCTCGTGGGTCTCGGCCGCACGCGCGTGGCGCACATCACCGGTGCCCTGGACCAGACGTCGGCGGTGGACCGGCTGGAGGGGTTCCGGGACGTCATGGGGGACACCGGTCCGGAGCTGGTGGTCGAGGGGGACTTCACCCCCGGGGGCGGGGAACGGGCGATGCGGGAGCTGCTCGAACGCTGCCCGGACGTCGACGCCGTGTTCGCCGCGAACGACCTCATGGCGTCCGGGGCGCTGCGGGTGCTGCGTGAACGGGGACGGCGCGCGCCTGACGACGTGGCCGTGATCGGGTTCGACGACATGCTGACAGTGGCGGAGCAGACCGATCCGCCGCTCACGACGATCCGTCAGGACATCGAGGAGATGGGGCGGTTGATGGCCCGGCTGTTGCTGGGGACGGACGGCGCCGCGTCCAGCGTCGTGCTGCGGACGACGCTGGTGCGGCGGGCGTCCGCCTAGGCGTCGTAGGCGCGCATCTTGTCCAGCGTCAGCTCCAGGAGGGCCATCCGGAAGCCGGGCTCCGTGTCGTCGCCGTCCTCGTGCTCGTTCGGCCGGTCGGGCCAGCCGTCCTGGCGCAGCCGCTCCAGCAGACGGGCCCACTGCGCGGTCACATCCTTCGACGGCAGCTTTCCGAGATCCAGGAAGAGGTCCACGGAGCTGATGAACCGGGCCTCTACATCGGGCCGTCGGAGCTCGGCCGTCAGCAGGTCGAACGCTCCGGGCTCGTCCCGGTGGATCGCCCCGTCCACGCTCGCCACCCGCAGACCCGGGTCGGCCGATCCGGCCTTGCCCGCGAGCGCCGCGGAGGCAGCACGGGTGTCGGCCTCCTCCCTGCAGGGAATCGTGGCGAGGGCGTACGCCGCCGAGCGCACGACCTCGATGTCGGGGTCGTGCTCCATGGCCTCGATCAGGGCGGCGACGGCCCGCGACTCCTCGGGCTGTCCGGGAGCGATGGTGTCCAGTCCGCCGGCGGCGTTCGCCCGTACCAGCGGGTCGGCGTGGCCGAGCGCCGAGAGGAACATCTCGACCGGTGGGTCGTGCAGGCGCCGGTCGGCGTGGAGCGAGGGATAGCAGCTCAGGACCTCGCTGAAGGTGAACGGATCCTGGTCCGGTACGCAGAGGCTGTCGAGCGTCTCGCGGACGGCGTCGTTCAGGCATACGTGGTTGAGCTGGAGCATGACGGCGAGGGCCTGCACGCCCAGCGCCACGCGGTCCGGTTCGGTACTCCCGCACAGGTCGAGGGCCTCTCTGATGCGCAGGGCGGCCAGCTGCCGATCCGCCCAGGTCTCGTCATCAGACAGTTCGCAGTGGGAAAGCAGCAGCGCGTGGCGGTCGTCGCTCCTCGCCGGGTGCGCCAGGGCCCGTTCCAAGGTCTCCCGGGTCTCGCGTCGTGTGCGTTCGATGTCGTCCGCGGGGAGCGGAACGTGGCGGCGCACGGCGGCGTGGAGCAGCTCGACGGTCACGCCGAACGTGACCACGTAGTCGAGGGAGTCCGGGTCCGTACCGGACAGCTCATGGGGCTTCCCGCCCTGCTCACGCACGCGCCGCAGCCGAGCGCCCACTTCGGCGGCCAACTCGTCGTCGACGGTGTCCAGCGCGGCACCCGCCCCGAACTCCGCCAGCAACGCGGTCCAGGCACGTACCAGTTCAACCGGCGCATCGGCATGGGCGGCGAACATCCGCTCCACGCGTTCCCGCACCGCCCGATCCCGGCGGACGGCATCGCAGAACGGCCCCGCGACAGCGTCGAACCAGGTGGGAGACGGCTCCCGGTCCATCGCCTGAGCCAGCTCCCGTATCGCCCACCCCGTGTCCTGCGCCTGGGCGACCTCACCGGCGGCAGCCACCCGCACCTCCGGCTCGGGCGACCTCAGCCGTACGGACAGCTCGCGCTGCTGCTCCTGATCTTTCCGAGCCCGGCGCTCGGTGAACGTCCTGAACATCCCGACAGGCTAAGGGCGCTCACCGACCGGCCTTCTCGCGGCCCCCGTCAGCCCTGCCCCGGCACGCTCCTGATCACCGCGAACCGCGCCCCGTACGGATCGGCCAGCTTGGCCACCCGGCCGACGCCCTCCACGTCCGTGGCGGGCATCCGGACCGTGCCGCCGAGCTCCCGCGTCTTGGAGACCACCGTGTCCGGGTCCGTGACCTCGAAGTACGGCAGCCAGTACGGCTCCGTCTCCCCGGGGGCCTCGGCCAGGGGCACGATGCCTCCGAACATGCCGTCCTCGGACGCACCGGCGGGGTTGACGGTGGTGTACGTACCGCCAGGGAAGTCGACGCCGTAGGTCTCCAGACCGAGGGCGGCGTTGTAGAAGAACGCGGCCGCGGGCTGGTCCGGTGTGTACAGCTCCAGCCAGCACAGCGAGCCGGGCTCCTGCACGACGTCGAGGCCCTTGTTCCGGGCGGGCTGCCAGATGCCGAAGGAGACGCCCGCCTTGTCGGCGAGGATGGCCATGCGCCCCTGGTCCATGACGTCCATGGGCTGCAACAGCACCGCGCCGTGCGCCTGCTCGGCGGCCTTGGCCGTGGCGTCCGCGTCCGGGGTCTGGAAGTACACCGTCCAGGAGGGCGGGCCCTGCTCCGGAGGGTTCTGCATGCCGGCCGCGGCCGTCCTGCCGTCGAGCTGGAAGAAGCCGTATCCACCGGCCTCGGGCGGCCCCGGCTGGAACCGCCAGCCGAACAGCGCGCCGTAGAAGGAAGCGGCGCCCTCGATGTCGGGGGTGCCGAGATCGAGCCAGTTCGGGGCGCCGGTGACATAACGGGTGGTGAGCATCGTTGCCCTCCTCTGAAGGGTCCCGTCCACTGCACTGCCGAGTCTTGCACCGCCCACTGACAATCGCCCCGGGCAGTGACCATCCGTGACCGACAGACCTCGCCCAGTTTTCCCGCGATTGCGCGCGCCGCCGTGCGCCACGCCGTGCGGCGGAGGACCATCAAGGCGCCGGAGGCCTGCGAGCGCGGCGTTGATCCCGCGTTGATCGAACGTTTTTCGCCGCCCGGCACGATTCTGAACATGCTCATCGAAACGATCACCCCGCCCCGCCCGGACTGGCAGGACGAGGCGTTGTGCGCGCAGACCGGCGGAGACTTCTTCTTCCCCGAGCCGGGCAGCTCCGTACGGGAGGCGAAGCGGATCTGCGGCCTGTGCCCGATCCGCTCCGCCTGTCTGGAGTACGCCCTCGACAACGACGAACGCTTCGGTGTCTGGGGCGGCCTGTCGGAGAAGGAACGCCTGGAGATCAGGCGTACCTCTCACTGATCAGGCGTACGTCACACTGAACCGCCACGTCCCCGCCGGCACCTGCACGTCCTGGCCGGTCACGGCGAGCTCCTGCCCGTTCGCCTCGGCCGAGCGCACCTCACCGAACCGGCACGGATAGACGAACCGCACCCCCTCCGGTGCCTGGGTGATGTCCACGGTCACCGTCCGCGCGCCCGGGTCGTGGGCGAGCCGGTAGCCGAACGGCGAGCCGAAGAGCGTCGGCGCCGCGTCCACGGTGACCCGTTCGTCCCCCGGCACCCAGTGCGGTCGTACACCGGGAGCGATGTACAGGTGCGGGTCGTGGTCCTCGTCGGCCTCGAAGAAGAGGATGTCGCGGATCAGCAGCAGATACTCGGCGGCCGCCCAGCCGTGCGGGATGTCACCCATGTACCAACGGCCGAACGGGACTTCGGCGAAGTCGGAGGCCACCGGGTACGCGTGCTGCTCGTTCCAGGCCCCCAGCGCCGCCGCGCGCCCGGCCGTGTGCGGGAAGCCCGCGTCGAAGGTCCAGCCGAGCAGCTCGTCCATCCGTCCCGGATCACCGGCGAGCAGATAGGCGTGCGCCAACTGCATGGTCAGGTACGGCCCGTACGCGTACCAGGCGGCGTCGTGCCGGAAGCCACCGGTGACGAAGTGCGCGTACATGGTGTCGAGCGTGCAGCGCGCCGCCCGGTCGATGTCGTCGCCCAACTTGCTGCCCATGTGCAGGCGCAGCGGGTGGAAGTAGGCGGCCGTGCCGATCATCGTCGAGTCGAGCCGCCCGACATCGCCGGGGCCGGTCGGGATGTACGACTCCCAGGCCCCGCGCGCCCGCTGCTCACCCAGCACCCAGCGGATCGACTCGGCGGTGGCGCGCTTCAGGTCGTCGAAGGCGCCCCACAGTTCGCCGGCCTCCGGTGCCCCGATGCGCTCGGCGAGCCGGGCCGCCTCGTAGAGCCCGGCCAGTCCCCAGAAGTCGTCCCAGTAGTGCGGCTTGTCGCGCTCGCCGAGGTGCTCGGCGCTCCAGCCGCTGTGCAGCAGGCCGTACTGGTCGCGGTTGTCCCGCAGCCAGCGGGCCGCGTCGCGCACGTACGGGACGTACAACTTGGCTCCGAACGCAGCCCGTCGGCCGCTCGTGCGGTCGAACCGGCCGATCGCCCACAGGGCTTGGCCGTTGCTGTCCCACTCGCGGTCGTCCTTCTCGTGCGGCCCGCCGTAGAAGCCGTACTCGGCGCATGGCCCGATCCGGCCCGTCCCGTGGTTGAACTTGAGCGGGTAGTGGGTGCCCAACTGCCGTTCGGCCAGGGCCGAGTCGCCGACGAGCGAGCATGCCGTCGCCTCGACGGACGAGTCGCGGATCCAGAAGGAGTCGTAGACGGTCGGGCCGGGATGGATCTCACCGTGGTCGGACAGGATCAGGAGCTGTGAACGCGCCTGCCGGAACTGGTCGGTGAGATGCGCCACCGGACGCGGCAGCCCCGGCTGGAGGCCTTGCCCGAGGAGCTTCGCCGTCCAGAAGTCCCGGTTGGCATCATCCAGTTCGGCGGCCGGTGTGCCCCTGAGTTCGGCGAGGTCGGCGGAGCCGGAGAACTGGTCCACGGGCAGGCGTACGTCGATCTCGAAGACCTCGTCCTCGGCGATCTGGAACGGCCATGCGAACACGGCGCTGCACAGCCCCGCCACCTGGTCCTGCGCCTCCAGGGCGCCGTTCAGCTTGCCGCCGACGGCCAGGTCGTGGAAGGCGCTGCGGGTGAGGTAGGTGTCGGGGTCGAGGGAGAAGTCCGTGTTGCCGTAGACCCCGTACTGCTGGGGCGCGGTGTCGAAGACCGGGCCCCAGCCCGAGTTGGTCTCCACCCGCTGCTCGTTCGGCAGATGGCGCAGGAACGTCAGCCGCCGGTCGGTGATCTGCCGCCCGTTGCGGTCGTGCCGCTGGAAGCCGCTCGGTCCGGCAGGCAGTACCGCCGCGCACAGCAGCCCGGTGCGCTCCTGTCCCGTCGGACTGCCCACGGTCACCCGCGTGACCACCAGGTCCCGTTGGCTCGCACCGACGGTGCCGGCGAAGGTGCGCTGCACGAACTCGACGTCGTCCGCGGTGCGGAACGTCGTCAGCACGACCGGCAGATGCGGTGCCTCCAACCGCTGCTCCACCTGTCCTCCGTCCGGGAGTTGGGGCAGCCGCACGTCGCCCGTGGCCGGATCGTGCAGGAAGAACGAGAGGCTGTACTTGTCGTAGACGGGCTCGATCTCGCCCGCCTGGCCGATCAAGGACTCCTGACGGTGGTCCTTGACGCCGACCATGTGCCAGTACCGGTACAGGGCGTTGGAGGCGAAGGCCGCCTCCTTGGACTCGTAGGTGCCGGAGTCGAAGTCGTCGCTCCAGCGTCGGAAGGCCTGCTGCGCCCACCAGGGCACGGGGTACGGGACCTGCTCCCGACCCGCCCAGGCGCGCCACATGACCTCGTAGAACATCCACTCATGGGTCTGGGCCATGGTGTGTCACCCCCTTCGGGCACCGTTGCACCGAAGGGGCGTCCCGTAAATCGGTGCGACCGGCCATCGGGGGTGCGGTTAGGATCCGGGGGCGCGGTCCGGGCGTAGCGCAGAGGCAGACGCGCCGCCCTCTCAAGGCGGTTACGCCGGTTCGAATCCGGTCGTCCGGATGCGTGCGCGGGGTTCCGTAGAGCAGAGGCAGACTCGCCGCCTTGTCAGGGCGGATACGCCGGTTCGAATCCGGTCGGGACCGCGGTACGGCGGTGATGGGCGGGGACGGCACAGGGGCGAGGCGATCATGGAGGCGGGACTGTCCGCTTCGGGGCACGAGGCGGTCAGCGAGGCGGAACTGGCCGCCTTCCACCAGGTGGTGGGCAAGTTGCGGGCCCTGCCCGTCGACGACCCCGTGCGGCTGCGCGCCGAGCAGGTCGCCGCCTCCTTCGCCCGCGACGGACGGCTGCGGCGGCGCAAGACACGGGGTGTCGAGGCCTCCGCCGCCGACGCGCGGGCCATGGCCGCGACCGCGACCGGCGCGCTGAGCCGCCGCGAGGACGCACCCCTGGCCGGGTCCGGCGATCCAGGTGTCTTCCGTAAGCCGCGCACCTGCTATGTCTGCAAGTCGCCCTATCAACACGTCGATGCCTTCTACCACCGCCTCTGCCCTGCCTGCGCCGCCGACAACACGGCCCGGCGGCAGCTGAGCACCGACCTGGGCGGGCGCCGCGTGCTGCTCACCGGCGGCCGGGTGAAGATCGGTTTCCAGCTGGCGCTGATGACGCTGCGCGACGGCGCGGAGGTCCTGGTCACCTCGCGTTTCCCGCACGACACCGTGCGCCGCTTCCGCGCCGAGCCGGGCAGCGGGAAGTGGCTCGACCGGCTGAGCGTGCTCGCCGTCGACCTGCGCGACCCGCGCCAAGTGCTCGGACTGTGCGAGGAGTTGCGGCAGGAGGGCGAACCGCTCGACATCCTCGTCAACAACGCCGCGCAGACCGTACGGCGGCCGCCCGAGTCGTACGCGCTGCTCGCCTCCGGGGAGTACGACGCGTTGCCCGAGGGAGCGCGCAGGGCGCCCGGCTTCACGCCGATGAGGATGCTGGAGAGCGGCGCGGCGTCCCTGCCGGCGGCCCTGCGCGAGGCCGACGAGGCCGGCCTGCTGCCCGATCCGTCCCCGGAGAACTCCTGGTCGGCCCGGCTCGGCGCCCTCGACCCGGCCGAGGTGCTGGAGACCCAGCTCGTCAACGCCCTCGCCCCGGCCCTGCTGTGCGACCGGCTGCTGCCCCTGCTGCTGGCCTCGCCGCAGCCGCGCCGGTACGTGGTCAACGTGACCGCCGTGGAGGGCCGTTTCGCCGTCCGCAACAAGATGGCGGGCCATCCCCACACCAACATGGCCAAGGCCGCCCTCAACATGCTCACCCGCACCAGCGCCGCCGAACTCGCCGAGCAGGGCGTCCACATGTGCGCCGTCGACACCGGCTGGATCACCGACGAGAACCCGGCGCCGAAGAAGGCGCGGATGGCGGAGGCCGGTTTCCGGACACCGCTGGACGTGGTGGACGGGGCGGCCCGGGTGTACGACCCGATCGTGCGGGGTGAGGCCGGGGATCCGGTCTCCGGGGTGTTCCTCAAGGACTATCGGGAGGCGCAGTGGTGACACCGGACGAGGGGAAACGGCCGGCGGCGGACGGGTTCGCCGGTGTGCCGTCGGTCGTGCCGCGCCCGGTCGCCGAACTCGCCCCGCTGCTGGACTGGTTGCGCGCCGGACGCCCGGCCGGGGAACGGCTGGACTTCCCGGCGGGTACGGCGCTGCCCGACGGCCGTCTCGATCTGTGCAAGCAGGAGCTGGGTGCCGAGGGCGCCGCCCTGGTCGCGGAGGCGCTGGCCCAGGGGCCCTCTCCCGTACGGCACCTGCTGCTCGGCACGGACGGGCTGGGCGACACCGGGGCGGCCGTCGTGGCCGGGGCGAGCGGGGACGTCGAGACGCTCTACCTCGGCTGCAACGGGATCACCGCGGGCGGCGCCTGCCGGATCGCCGACCAGCTGCGGGCCTCTCCGCAGGTCGTCACCGGGGTGTGGCTCAAACGCAACCCGCTGGGCGTCGGGGGAGGGCGGGCGGCGGCCGAACTCATCGATTCCGCACGGTCGTTGCGCACCCTCGACCTCGTGCAGACCGGCCTCGACGCGGCCGGTGCAGTCGTCCTCGCCGACGCGCTGCTGGCGGCCGCCGGCAACGGGCGTCGCATCGAGCGGCTCTTCGTCGGCGGCAACCCGCTGGGGGAGGCGGGAGCGGATGCGCTCGGCGCGGTCGTGGCGGCGGGCGCGATCGACGAACTGTATGTGTCCGCCGCCCGGTTGGGGGACACGGGAGCGCTCCGCCTGGCCGACGCCCTGGAGCGGGCGCCGCACGGACGGCTCACCCGTCTCGCCGTCGCCAGCAACGGCATCGGACCGGGGGCCGCCGCCCGGCTGGTGACGGCGGCCACCGCGGCGGGGGTCACCCTGCTGGACCTCGGCCGGGTGCGCGCGGCGGCGGTGCTGGGCGCGGCCGACAACCACATCGACCTGACGGCCGCCGAGACGATGGCCGAGACCCTGGCCGCCGCCGAGCACCGTCTGACCCACCTGGTCCTGACCCACACCGGCATGCGCAGCCGCGAGGCCCACCGCCTCCTCGACACCGCACCCCGCGCCGTCACGGCCACGCGCTTCGTCCTGGGCCACGGCATCGCCGCCAGCGTCAAACGCCGGCTGGAGGCGCTGAGCGCACACCTGCCGCGGCCGGCGGTCCCCTCCGACGTGGCCGCCGTGCGGAGCGTGCACAGGACAGCCCCGCCCGACGCCTGACACTCACCGCTTTCGCATCCCCACGAACACCTCCGTCCAGAACCGCTGCTGCCGCTCCGAGGCCCCCACGAGATACGTCGCCCGCAGCTTCGCCGGCAGCAGCGCGACCAGCCGTGCCACCACCGCGCGGTGCTTCTTCAGCTGGGACAGCTCCGCGTTGGCGAGGATCTGGTGGACGACGTCGCTGTCGTCGCTGCCCTCGTCGGAGCGCGCGGCGGCGCCACGCAGCCGGGCCTCCCACGCGTCGGCGTCACGGGCGAGCTCGCGCAGACCCGTGACCTGGCGGCCCTTCAAGCGATCCATGAGGGCCGTGAGCGGAACCGGCGCGTACTCGCCGTCGCCCAGATACACCGTGCCCATCTCCAGCGGCAGCCCGCGCCGGTGCAGCTTGATGAGCCGCTCCAGCGTGCGCTTGGTGATCCAGGCCCGGCCCTCGTCGTCGATGTCGTGCTTCCACCACTCCAGGACCGTCTCCGCGTCGGAACCGTAGTGGGCGAGCAGCCACTCGTTGGCCGGGATGTCCGCCGGCTCGACGGTCAGCGAGGCCGTGAAGCGCGTCGCCTGGGCGATGTTGTTCCGGGACACCAGCAGCTTGCGGCCGAGGTGGTACGGCGGGTTCTGGACGGCTATCTGGGCGCGCAGGTTCTCGATCCGCCGACCGGCCAGCGACCACTCCTGGGTGATCTCCATGAGCTTGGCGAACGCGGCCTTGTCCTTGGGCCGGTTGTACTCGTCCCACACGATCACCTTCGGCTCCGGACCCGTGAAGTGCGCGGCGAGCAGGTTGTCCAGCGTGCCGTCCGCCGACGGGATCGGCGCGCACAGGTCCTCGACGTTGGTCACCGGCAGCGAGAAGTACAGCGCGTCCCGGCCGAGCCCCTCGCGCACCGTCTCCCGCACCAGCTCCGTCTTGCCGCACCCGGGAGGACCCTGGAGCAGCACCGTCCAGCGGTTGCGCAGCGCGGCGCGCACCACCTGTCGTACCGGGTCGGGAATCGTCGAGGGGTTGGCCACGCCCACCGACTCGGCGATCCGGTCCAGGATCTCGTGCGTACGGTTCTGGCCGGGCTTGCCGTCCGGGCCCGGCTCGGCCAGCCGCAGCCGCTCGCCGTCGACCAGGGGCAGGCCCCAGCGCAACGGGAAGCCTTCCCTCGCGTTGGCCAGGACATGGTCGAGAGTGCGCGGGGAGAGCCGCTCGCGCAGGGCGGGGGAAAGGGACGCCCACAGCGAGAACACCGGACGCAGGTCCCACGGGCGGTACTTGGCCGCCAGGTGCTTGCGCCAGGACGTGTCGTTGGCCGTGATCCGCATCGTGACCATGCGGTCCAGGAGCGCGAGGTCCCCGCGCCGGGACGAGGTCTCCGCGAGCGACTCGTTGTCCGTGAGGAACACTCCGACGCAGCCCAGGGCCCGCAGATCGTGCTCGCCCAGCGTCCAGTTGCACGCGATCTGCATCAGCTGCGACTGGATGGTGTCGCCCGCCTGCAGCGAGTCGTCGATGAGCAGCACGAACGGAGTGCCGGGCTTCAGCTGGCTCATCACCAGCTGGCGCAGCACCAGTTCACCGGTGTGCGGATCGCGCACCGGCGCGTTGACGAGCAGGTCGTCGGGCGTCAGGTTCGCCGCGGGCACGTACACCAGGGCGGTGTCCGGGTGGGCTCGGGCGAGGTGCGAGAAGAAGGTCGCCGTCTTGCCGATGCCGTGCTCGCCGAAGATCTGGCCCGTCTGGCCCATGTCGATCATCGCGTCGATGAAGGACTCGAGCCGTGAGACGGTCGTCGATTGCCTTGTTTCCGTGGTCATTTACCGTGATCCCGTGGTGACGCGATGGCAGTCCATCGCGGGTGTGTACCTCTCGGGCCATTCGTCGCCGCCCTCAGTGATCAGCCAGATCCATCTGTCCGGCTCGGCGGGCGTGATCGCCGGCGCGTATCCGTCGGTGAGCACCACGACGGCGTCGGGGGTCTCGTCGAAACGGCGCCCGTTCACCTCCGTACGGCCCTCCACGTAGTCCGCGACGACCTGGAAGCTCGTCCCGCCACCGCCGTAGACCCGCTCGCCCGGCACGAAGGGCATCACCACGGCGTCGAAGGACAGCCAGTGCGCCTGAACGCCGTCGATCCCGCCCACGAGTTCGGTCAGCCAGGTGATCACATGGTGCGGCATCGAGCCCGAGGTGTCGTACGCGACGACCAGCACCTTGTCCCGGACCGGGCCACGCCTGGCCAGCATCGGATCCTGGCCGAGGGCCGCGAGCAGGGCACCGCGCTTCTTCGGGTACACCAGCCGCTCGCCGTCGCGCAGTCTGGAGCCGAGGACGTCGACCAGCCAGCGCTGCCACCAGTGGACCGTACGCGTGCGCGTGGTCTCGCCGCGCAGCATGCCCGCGCCCAGGTTCCCCCAGATCCGGGCCGCCCGGGCGTTGCCGTCCTGGGTGCGGTCCATGAGGTCGAGCAGCTCCCGCTCCGCGCCCGCGTGCCCGCGCCGGGCCGCCAGCAGGGAGTTGAGCAGCGCCGAGGAGGTCACCGCGTCGACGGTCTCCTGGTCGGCCGGGACCGGGGCGCCGTCCGCCAGACGCACGCACAGCCGGCGCTCCGGGACCGGCGGGCGGTGCATCCGCTTCAGCTCGCCGTAGACCCGCAGGTCCGTCTCGGTGAACGTCTCGTACGGCACCGGCTCCAGGCCGTGGGCCGTGAGGTCCGCGCGGTAGTGCTCGTACACCTCGCGCGGGTCGATGCCCGTCGGCCGGCCGTCCAGCAGAGGCAGTTCGCGCCTGCCGAGCCGGACCAGTGCCACATGGTTGATGGACACCTCGGCGGCCAGTTCGAAGACCGGGTCGTCGTGCAGCTCGGGGTCGGCGAACAGATGGCGGTGCACGAGGTGGCGGGCCTCGTGGAACAGGACGAACTTCACGCCGTCCAGGCCGAGTCCGACGAAGAAGTCCGGGTTGAACAGCAGCAGACAGGTGCCGTCGCCGGACGCCACCACGGCCGCCGTGTCGATCGCGGTCGTCGGGATCTGGTGATGGCACTTGGCGTACAGCCAGGACGCCACCGCCGACTGCGTCAGCCCGAAGTCCAGCAGCGCGGCCTCCTTGAGCCGCCGCGCCTCCTCCACCACCCCCTGATCCGCCGGGCGGTACGCCTCCAGTGCCCTGCGGTCGGCGAGGTCGACCACCGGGGGACGCCGCCCCCGCTCTCCGTACGCCATCTCGTGCCCCCCGTACTGACCTGCCCCCGTGCCTCATTGGTACCAGGGCGCACTGACATCGGGCCAAGGCATTACGATCTGGCGTCAAGGGCGGGGTCGTAGCGCAGAGGCAGGCGCACCGGTCTCCAAAACCAGAACACGCTGGTTCGAATCCAGCCGCCCCGCCCCCCTGGGCCCTGTCGTCACATTCCCGCCTGCCCCGCGACACCATCACGCCCTCTCGCCGCACCGGGCACAGACCCACGTACAACCAGGACGAGAGCCCGTGCCCGGCACGCCGACAGGGCCTAGGCGATGGCGCCGGCGGTCACCACGAGTTCGGGCACGTTCCCGTGGAAGCTCTCCATCAGCTGGGCCAGCACCGCCCACGCCTCCTCACGGTCGCCCAAGTGCTCCCGGACGAGCGGGCGGAGCGCGGCCTCGGCCTCCTGGACGCGGGCCGGGAACAGGGCGTGCCCCATCGCGATCACCTCGAGGACGCGGATGGCCGGCCCCTCGGACGTCACGTACTCGGCGGGACCGTCGTACACGCCCGCCTGGCGGAGCCGATGGGTGAACTTGGCGTGCGAGCCGAATCCCGCCCGCACGGAAGGCGGGCAGTCCGGGCGTACGGAGAGCGCCCAGCGCGTGTAACCGGGCAGTGGGTGCTCGGCGTCGGCCTCGCCGACGGTCTGCCAGTCGGCGCGCGTCAGCACCATGGAGGCGGCGGCACGTCCCGCGGCCATGGAATCGACCTCGCGCAGACTGCCGACGAGGCCATGGCGGACGTAACTCCCGGGGATCTCGTGTTCCGCCCCCGGGAGCGTGCGGTCGACCCGGATGGTCCCGGTGCGGCCGGGACCGAACGGCACACCGCGCGAGACGGCCCTACGCAGCCCGGAGTCGGTCCCGATGTACCTCCACACGACGGCGTTGAGCCCCGGATCGTCGTTCTCGAGAATCCACAGCGCCACCGAGGCCGGCAGCTGCGTGGCCCACGTCCATGCCCGTCGCAACCGCTCCGCGGTGGCCTCGGGCCGCTCGGGCGAGGGCAGCCCGGTCCGTGCCCGTACCCGCTCGGCGGTCTCCCCGTCGACCAGGCCGAGCAGAAAGCCGACCGCCTGTTCCACCTTGCTGTTCTGCCGCATGGCCGCATGATGCCGCAGGCAGAAGCCGGCCCGCGCGGAAAATTTCTCCGCGCGGGCCGGCTCGTGTGTTCTTGGCCGACGTCAGCCGGCGGCGCGCGCCGCCATCCGCGCCTTGCGCGCGGCGAGCTTCTCGTCGAACTTGGATGCCTCCGAGTCGAGAGCGCCCATGTACAGGCCGATCTCGTCCTGCGCCTTCTGTCCCTCGGGGCCGAGACCGTCGATGTCCATGACCTTCAGGAACCGCAGCACCGGCTGGATGACGTCGTCGTGGTGGATGCGCAGGTTGTACACCTCGCCGATCGCCATCTGCGCCGCGAACCGCTCGAAGCCGGGCATGCCGTGGCCGGGCATGCGGAAGTTGACGAGGACGTCGCGCACGGCCTGCATGGTCAGGTCGGGGGCCAGCTCGAACGCGGCCTTCAGGAGGTTGCGGTAGAAGACCATGTGGAGGTTCTCGTCGGTCGCGATGCGCGCCAGCATGCGGTCACAGACCGGGTCGCCCGACTGGTGGCCGGTGTTGCGGTGCGAGACGCGGGTCGCCAGCTCCTGGAAGGCGACGTAGGCGACCGAGTGCAGCATCGAGTGCCGGTTGTCCGACTCGAAGCCCTCGCTCATGTGGGACATGCGGAACGCTTCCAGCTTGTCCGGGTCCACCGCGCGCGAGGCGAGGAGGTAGTCGCGCATCACGATGCCGTGGCGGCCCTCCTCGGCGGTCCAGCGGTGCACCCAGGTGCCCCAGGCGCCGTCGCGGCCGAAGAGCGAGGCGATCTCGTGGTGGTAGCTGGGGAGGTTGTCCTCGGTCAGGAGGTTCACCACGAGCGCGATGCGGCCGATCTCGGTGACCTTCGACTGCTCCTTGTCCCAGGCCTCGCCGTCCTCGAAGAAGCCGGGGAAGTTGCGGCCGTCGCTCCATGGCACGTACTCGTGCGGCATCCAGTCCTTGGTGACCTTGAGATGCCGGTTGAGTTCCTGCTCGACCACTTCCTCCAGGGCGTACAGCAGCTTGGCGTCGGTCCAGACGGAAGGGCTGCCGAGGTGAGGGGTGGCGATCGTCACGGGGACTCCAGGGGGACGTGTGACAAAGCTGAACAAACCGGCGAGCGGTTGCCGGATCCTATGGAACTTACGAAAGCGTAGGCTACGAATCCGTAGGTTACGAGACCGTAGGTTAAGCGCGCTGTAAAGATCCCTGATCAGCACATGTTCCAGGGCCCACCCCAAAGGCTCCAGGACCGCAGGTCCGGGGCCGAACGGGTGATCCGGTCACTCGGTCAGGCGTACAGCTCCCGCATCCGGACCGAGAGGCATGTCACACATCCCTCGAGCTTCTCGAACTCGCTGATGTCGACGACGACCGGCTCGTGGCCGAGGTCGGCGAGCAGCTCCGTCGTCTTCGGCGCGCTCGCCGAGATGAGCAGCTTGTGGCCGCCGAGCAGCACGACGTGGCCGCCGGCCTCCTCGGGCACCGACAGGAAGCGCGGGAAGAGCGAGGGCCGGTCCACCTTCGGGATGTGTCCGATCACCGTCCCGTCGGGCAGCGCCGTGACCGCCGACTTCAGATGCAGCACCTTGCTCACCGGCACCGCGACGACCCGCGCCCCGAGCGGCTCGAAGGCGGCCCGCAGCTGCTGCACGCCGGCCGCGTCGGTCCGGCCGCCGCGTCCGACGTAGATCGTGTCGCCGACCTTCAGGACGTCGCCGCCGTCGAGCGTGCCGGGCTCCCACACCCAGTTCACCGAGCAGCCGAGCGAGGCCACCGCCTCCTCGACGCCCGCGGTCTCCCGGCGCCGGGACTCGGCGCCGGGCCGGGTGATGAGCGCGACGTTCTTGTACATGACGACCGTGTCCTCGACGAACACGGAGTCCGGGCAGTCGTCGGCCGGATCCACCTCGACCGTGTCCCAGCCGTGCGCGCGCAGGGTCTCGACGTAGGCCTCCCACTGCTCGACCGCGAGATCGATGTCGATCTTCTCGCGCTCGATGTGCGTCACCAGTCCTTCGGCGAGGCGCGGGCTGGGGCGGCGGACGAGGGCCTTCTTGCTGGGCACGAGGAACTCCGTAACGGCGGCATGGACGGCACCCCGGAAAAGCGGCACCGGTCAGCCATCATGCAGGGCGGGCCCGCGCGCACAAAACCCCCGGTGTCAGGCTGTGGCCCTCCTGAGATACGCGGCGGTAACCGAGCCCGGCGCCGCGAGCAGCTCCTTCGGCGTCCCCTCGAAGATCACTTCGCCCCCGTCCCGGCCCCCGTCCGGCCCCAGGTCGACGATCCAGTCGGCGTGCGCCACCACGTCCAGGTGGTGCTCGACGACCACGACCGTGTTCCCCGCGTCGACCAGCCGGTCCAGCAGCGCGAGCAGTCCGTCCACGTCCGACATGTGCAGCCCGGTCGTCGGCTCGTCGAGCACGTACACGGCCCCCTTGCGATGCAGCCGCGTCGCGAGCTTGATGCGCTGTCGCTCCCCGCCGGAGAGGGTGGACAGAGGCTGCCCCAGCGCGAGATAGGTGAGGCCGACGTCCCGCAGGGCGCGCAGTCGCCGTCGTACGCCCGGGTCCTCGAAGGACACCAGTGCCTGCTCGGCGGTCATCTCCAGTACGTCGGCGATGGAGTTGCCGTCGACGGTCAGCCGCAGCACCTCGTCCTTGAACCGCCGCCCCTCGCAGTCCTGGCAGGTCGTCGTCACCGGGTCCATGAAGGCGAGGTCGGTGTAGATGGTCCCGCGACCCTCGCACGTCCCGCACGCGCCGGCGGAGTTGAAGCTGAACAGGCCGGGCTCGGTGCCGGTCTCGCGCGCGAAGATCTTCCGAACCGTGTCCATGATCCCCAGATAGGTGGCCGGGGTGGAGCGCGCGGAGATCCCGATCGCGGACTGGTCGACGACCACGGCGTCGGAGTGCGCGGCCGTGAACTCCCGTACCAGCGTGCTCTTCCCGGACCCAGCGACCCCCGTCACCACGGTCAGCACCCCGGTCGGGAACGCCACGGTCACCTCTCGCAGGTTGTGCCGGTCGGCGCCCTTCACCCACAGGCCGCCCGAGGCCCGTCGTACGTCCTCCTTGACCGCCGTACGGCGTCCCAGGCACCGCCCGGTCAGCGTGCCCGACCCGGCCAACTCGGCCGGTGTCCCCTCGAACACGACCCGTCCGCCGTCCGCCCCGGCCCTCGGGCCCATGTCGACGACGTGGTCGGCGAGCGCGATGACGTCCGGGTCGTGCTCCACGACCAGCACGGTGTTGCCCTTGTCGCGCAGCCGCAGCAGCAGGTCGCCGAGGCGGCCGACGTCGCGCGGGTGCAGGCCGACGCTGGGTTCGTCGAAGATGTACGTCATCCCGGTCAGGCTGGAGCCCAAGTGGCGCACCGTCTTGAGGCGTTGGCCCTCCCCGCCGGAGAGCGTGGATGTCTCGCGGTCGAGGCTGAGATAGCCGAGACCGATCGAGGCGATCCGTTCCAGCGCGGTGACGGCGGCCGAGGCGATCGGTCCGCCGACGCCCCGCAGTGCGGTGATCAGGTCGCTGACCTGCATACGGGTGCAGTCGGCGATGCCCAGGCCGGCGATCCGGGTCGCGAGCGCCGCCGCGTTGAGACGGGCGCCCTCGCAGACCGGGCAGGTGCCCTCCGCCAGGAACTCCTGCACGAGATCACGGGTCTTCTGGCTCATCGCCGACAGGTCCCGCTTCAGATAGAGCCGTTCGAAACGGTCCGCCAGGCCCTCGTAGTCGGTGGTCCAGGTGCCGCCCGCCCCGTTCACGGTGACCTTGCTGCCCGGACGGCCGCGCATCAGGAACTCCCGCTCGGTGTCGGTGAACCGGGCCACCGGCCGGTGCGGGTCCAGCTCGGTGGTGTTCGTGTACGTCTGTCCCTGCCAGGTCCCCGCGGCGAACGGCGGGAAGCGGACCGCGCCGTCGGCCAGGGACAGCTCGGGGTCCAGGATGCGGTCCCAGTCCGGACGTACCGTCCTTCCCAGGCCGTCGCACTCGGGGCACATGCCCGACGGGTCGTTGAACGAGTACGCGGTCGCCGGCCCGGCGCTCGGGGTGCCCTCCCGGGAGAACAGCACGCGGATCACCGGGTGGACGTCCGTCATCGTGCCGACGGTGGACCGGGAGTGGCCCCCGACCGGCCGCTGGTCGACGACGATCGCGGGCGAGAGGTCCTCCAGCGCTTCCGCGCGCGGCCGCTCGTACTTGGGCAGCCGGTTGCGGATGAACCAGGTGAACGTCTCGTTCAGCTGGCGCTGCGACTCGACCGCGATCGTGTCGAAGACGATCGACGACTTCCCCGATCCCGAAACGCCGGTGAACACGGTCAGCCGGCCTTTCGGGATGCGGAGGGTGACGTCCTTGAGGTTGTTCTCGGTCGCTCCGGTAAGGGTGATGAAATCGGGCATGCACCCGACGCTAGGCGGGATACCCGACAGCCTCTGGCGTGATTTCCCGCAGTTCTCCGTCCAGCAGCAGCCAGCGGGTGATGCCGATCGACTCCAGGAACGGCAGGTCGTGGCTGGCCACGATCAGCGCCCCCTCGTACGACTCCAGCGCGGTCGTCAGCTGCCGCACGCTCGCCATGTCGAGGTTGTTCGTCGGCTCGTCCAGCATCAGCAGCTGCGGCGCCGGCTCGGCCAGCATCAGCGCGGCCAGCGCCGCCCGGAAGCGTTCGCCGCCGGACAGGGTCGCCGCCTGCTGGTCGGCGCGGGCGCCCCGGAACAGGAAGCGGGCGAGACGGGCCCGCACCCGGTTGTTGGTGGCGCCCGGCGCGAACCGGGCCACGTTCTCGGCGACGCTGAGCTCGTCGTCGAGCACGTCCAGGCGCTGGGGCAGGAAACGCAGCGGCACATGTGCCGTCGCCTCGCCCGCCACCGGCTCCAGCTCCCCGGCGACGGTCCGCAACAGCGTCGTCTTGCCCGCGCCGTTGCGCCCGATCAGCGCGATCCGTTCGGGCCCGCGCAGGTCGAAGCCGCCTTTCACCTGGGCCCCGTACGCCAGCTCCAGATCCATGAGGGTCAGGACGTTCCGGCCCGGCGGTACGGCTGTGTACGGCAGCTCGACGCGGATCTCGTCGTCGTCCCGTACGGCCTCCACCGCCTCGTCCAGCCGTTCCCTGGCCTCGGCGAGCCGCTCCTCGTGCATGATGCGGTGCTTGCCCGCGGACTCCTGAGCCGCGCGCTTGCGCGCCCCCATGACGATCTTCGGCTCGCGCTTCTGGTCCCACATCCTCTGCCCGTACCGCTTGCGGCGGGCCAACTTCATCTGGGCATCGGACAGTTCGCGCTTCTGCTTCTTCAGATCCGCCTCGGCGACCCGCATCATCCGCTCCGCGGCCTCCTGTTCGACGGCGAGAGCCTCCTCGTAGGCGGAGAAGGTGCCGCCGTACCAGGTGACCTCGCCGGAGCGCAGATCGGCGATCTGGTCCACCAGGTCCAGGAGTTCACGGTCGTGGCTGACCACGACCATGACACCGGGCCAGGACGCGACGGCCTCGTAGAGCCGCCGGCGGGCGTACAGATCCAGGTTGTTCGTCGGCTCGTCCAGGAGCAGTACGTCCGGGCGGCGCAGCAGCAGCGCGGCCAGCCGCAGGAGCACCGACTCGCCGCCGGACACCTCGCCGATCGTGCGGTCCAACCCGATGTCGCCGAGGCCGAGTTCACCGAGCGTTGCCAGGGCGCGCTCTTCGACGTCCCAGTCGTCGCCGACGGTCTCGAAGTGCTTCTCCGCCACGTCGCCCGCTTCGATGGCGTGCAGCGCGGCGCGCCGGTCGGCGATACCGAGCGCCTCGTCGACCTTCAGGCCGGTGTCGAGCGTGACGCTCTGCGGGAGGTAACCCACCTCGCCCGCGACGCGCACGGCGCCGTCGGCCGGGGTGAGTTCACCGGCGATCAGCTTCAACAGGGTGGACTTGCCGGACCCGTTGACGCCGACCAGCCCGGTCCGGCCCGGACCGAAGGCGATGTCCAGGTCCTCGAAGACGGGGGTGCCGTCGGGCCAGGAGAAGGAGAGGGACGTGCAAGTGAGGGAAGTAGACATACGGGCCTCGCGGTTGCTCGATGCGGCAGGGGGCAAACGCGTATCGAGACACCTGTGACCAAGGGGGAGTCAGACTCCGCGGGCATGAGAAGAGCCCTGCACCGGAGGACGGCTCGAACGCCGAGGTCGCACGCAGCGCACACACACATGTGGTGGGTGACGCGGTGTCTCAGGACCTCAGACGAGCAACGTCCTTCTCCAATCGACGGCAACAGGACCGTCATACACCGTAGGAGAGGGCGTGAAGGCTGTCAACGAATTAACGTGAGACCCGATCGCACCCTGAGGAGGCCCCGTGCCCAACGGCTCGCTGTCGCTGCCGGCCCGGCTCTATCTGCTGGCCTGGGACACCACGAGGAACGAGCTCGCCGGCACCACCCACCTCGTGCGGGCCGGCGCCCTCACCGAGCTGGCCCAGCGCGGTCTGCTCGTCGACGACGACGGCATCGCCACCCCGGTCGACATGGACTCCGGCACCGGTGACGCCGTCCTCGACGGGCTCCTGGAACTCGTACGCGAGTCCCGGCCGCACCGGTGGCGCAGCTGGGTACCGCTGCACGCGCGCGTGACGGCGGAGGCCGTACGGGAACAGCTCGCCGCCGAGGGATATCTACGAGCGGACAAGCGCCGGGCCCTCGGCCTCTTCCCGACCGTCGAGTACGCCCTGGAACGCGTCGCAGCCGTGGACGCGCTGAGCGAGGAGGCACGGCAGGTCCTCGAAGGGCCCGTGCGACCCGCGGACGTCTCCGACCGGGACGCGGCCGTCGTCGTGCTGGCGGCCGCGGCCGGGGTGAGCTCCCTGGTCACCCGCAAGGAGCGCGGACAGTACAAGGAGCGGCTGGCGGACCTTCGGGAGCGCAGCGGGACGGCCGCGCCGGGACTGCGGAAGATCATGGACGAGCTGGGTACGGCGCTGACGGCGACCGCCGCGCCGACGGGGGTCTGAGAGCGCGAGGGGACGGGGGCGGGCGACCGGAAGCGATGTGAGGGCTCGCCGGGGCCGGTGGGGCGGTGCGGTCACGAGGGGGCTGGTCGCGCAGTTCCCCGCGCCCCGGGGTCGGTCAGTGCCCACGCCCTTCCACACAGTGGTCGGTATCGAGACATCGGAACGTCCATGTCGGATTCCTACCGGACCCGCCCCGTTCCCGCTGCTTGGCTGGACGTCATGACGAACCAGACCTCGCTCCGTGACCGCGCCCTCGCCTTCCACGCCCTGCATGTGCCGGGGCGGCCGCTCGTCCTGCCCAACGCCTGGGACACCGCGAGCGCCCGTGTCGTCGAGGACGCCGGTGCCGCCGCCGTGGCGACCACCAGCGCGGGGCTCGCCTGGGCCCTGGGTGCGGCGGACGGTGACCGGGTGGAGCGGGAGCGGGCACTCGGTGTCGTCGCGGACATCGTGGCCGCCGTCGGCGTCCCCGTCAGCGCGGACGTCGAGAGCGGCTACGCCGAGGATCCGGAGGGCGTCGCCGGCACCGTCCGCGCGGTGCTCGCGGCGGGGGCGGTCGGTGTGAACATCGAGGACGCGCTGTACGGGGAAGGCGCAGGGCCGCTGCGGGCCGTCGCCGCACAGGCCGAGCGGATCGCCGCCGCCCGGGAGGCCGCCGATGCCGAAGGTGTGCCGCTGTTCGTCAACGCCCGCATCGACACGTTCCTGCGGGGCGCCGGGGACGTGGACGGCACCCTGGAACGGGCCGCCGCCTTCCGGGCCGCGGGCGCCGACGGGATCTTCGTCCCCGGGGCCGTCGACCCGGGCACCGTCAAGCTGCTCGTCGACGGTATCGACGGCCCGCTGAACGTCATGGTCGGCCCGGGCGCCCCGCCGGTCGCGGAACTGGCCGCGCTCGGCGTCGCGCGCGTGAGCGCCGGTTCGGGCATCGCGCAGGCCGCGCTCGCACTGGTCGACCGCGCCGCACGGGAGCTGCTGGAGGCGGGAACGTACGAGTCGCTGGAGGGAGGCCTCGACTACGGCAGGCTCAACGGGCTGCTGGGAACAGTTCGCTGAACGCACCCCGCAGAGCGCTACGCGTCCCGCATCAACTCCGCCAGCTGCTTGTCCAGGTCGAGCTGAAGATGCTCCAGCCCCACCGGCACCAACTCGGCCGTGGCCTGCAGGAACCGCCGTACCTCCCCCGAACGCACATGCACGACGGCCGTGCCCTCGGGCGCATGGAACTCCAGAACGGTGCGGTCGTAGCCGTACGGCCGCACCCGCACGTCGCCGTGCCCCTCGGCGGTCTCCAGGCCCGCCGTGAGGAGCTCGCGGGAGAAGGTCCAGCAGACCTCCACGCCCTCCAGTGTGGCCGGAGCCGGGAAGGTCATGCGGACGGCGAACGGATCGCGCCGGTCGTAGTGCAGCGTGGCGGGAATGCTCGGCATCCGCGGCGCGGCGGCGACGAGACGGGCCTCAACGGGCTGCTCGATGACAGTGGACAACGCGTTGCTCCCTAGTGACGGCTGGACTGACTTCCGGGCGGATGGGGCCGGGTACTGGTAGAGACGACGGAATCGGCCAATCCGTGTACACGAAAGTCGAGTGACCTCGGTCACCGTTTTTCATGCACGCAAGTGGCGCAGACCACCTTCCGTGCCGCGAGAGGCACTTGTGGCGACCCCCGCCCCGTCCGGCGGCGGTCTGGACGGCCACGGACGCGTGGACTAGCTTCGCCCGCCATGAGGCGCATGGGGAGCACGCGACGTACGCGAAACAGGGGACGCACCGGCAGACGGCTCGCCGCGGGGGTGGCGTGCGCGGCGGCGCTGGCCGCGCTGACGGCCGTACCCGCACAGGCACAACCGCAGCACCGGGCGCCGCACTGGGAACTCAAGGACAGCGGGACCCCGGAGGTGCGCTTCCGCGGACTGTCGGCCGTCAGCCGGACCACGGCCTGGGTCTCCGGCACGCAGGGGACCGTCCTGCGCACCACGGACGCAGGCGCGACCTGGCGGAACGTCTCTCCGCCCGGCGCCGGCGAGCTCCAGTTCCGGGACGTCGAGGCGTTCGACGCACGCCGGGCCGTCGTGCTGGCCATCGGTGAGGGTGAGGCGTCCCGGGTGTACCGGACCGACGACGGCGGGGCGACCTGGACCGAGTCCTTCCGCAACACCGACGCCCGCGCCTTCTACGACTGCCTCACCTTCCTCGACCGCAAGCACGGCCTGGCGATGAGCGACCCGGTGGACGGGAAGTTCCGCATCCTGTCGACGAGCGACGGCGGCCGTTCCTGGAAAGTGCTGCCGAACGACGGCATGCCCGCCGCGCTGGAGGGCGAGGCCGGGTTCGCGGCCAGTGGTCAGTGCCTGGTCGGCTCCGGCCCGAAGGACGTCTGGCTGGCCACCGGCGGAGCGGCACGCGCACGCGTGCTGCACTCCTCCGACCGCGGCCTGACCTGGACGGCCACCGACACACCGATCCCCGCGGGCGACCCCGCCAAGGGCGTCTTCGCGCTCGCCTTCCGCGACCGTACCCACGGCCTCGCGGTCGGCGGCGACTACCGCCCCGACCAGGCGTCCCCGCAGGCCGGCGCAGTGACCCGGGACGGTGGCCGCACCTGGCAGCCCTCGACGACACCGCCGCCCGCCTACCGCTCGGGCGTCGCCTGGCTCCCGTACAGCCGCACCGCCGCCCTCGCGGTCGGCCCCACCGGCACCGACCTGACGACGGACGGCGGCCGCACCTGGCGCACGGTCGACACGGGTTCGTACGACACCGTGGACTGCACCCCCGACCTCGGCTGCTGGGCGGCCGGAGAGAAGGGGCGTGTGGCCCGGCTGGAGAGCTGATCCGGAATGTGGGTACCCGACCGCCGAGCGCGGAAGGAGTGAGCCCACATGCCACGTGGTTCGAGCCCGAAGAGGGAACGCCAGTACGAGCAGATCAAGGAGAGCGCCCGGGACCGCGGCGAGAGCAAGAAGCGCGCGGAGGAGATCGCCGCGCGGACGGTCAACAAGGAACGCGCCCGCTCCGGGGAGTCCAAGACCGCGAGCCGCACCTCGACCCAGGACATGTCGTCCGGGAAGAGGGGCGGTCAGCGGTCCGGCAAGGGCTCCCAGGGCCCGACCTACGACCAGCTCTACGAGGAGGCCAGGCGTCGCGACATCAGCGGTCGTTCGGGCATGAACAAGAGCCAGTTGCAGCGGGCGCTCGGCAAGTGACCCTTCAGGAGGGCGACTCGCGGTACCGCGCCAGCTCCGGCGCGGTCTTCGTGGCCGTGAACTCGGTGATGCGGTAGGCGCAGACGCCGGCCGTGACGAACGGGTCGGTCGCCGCGATCTCCTCGATCCGCGCGCGGTCCTCCGCGACGGCGAGGATCACCCCTCCGTCGCGGGGGTTCTTGCGCCCGGAGGCGAGGAAGACACCCCGCTCGTACTGTGCGTCGAGCCACGCCACATGTGCCTCCAGCAAGGCGTCGACCTGATCGAGCGGGGCGGTGTAGGTCAGCTCCAGAACGAACATGATCGCGAGCCTACGCCGACGTACGCTCGTCCCACCATGAGGACCGTAAGCATTCCCGCGGGCTGGCCCGCGACCGAGGAGCAGGCCCGCGCCGTCCAGGACGAGTTGCGGACGAAGGTGGTGCTCGACGAGCCGGGCCCGCCGCCCGGCACGGGGCACGTGACCGGAGTGGACGTGGCCTACGACGACGAGCGGGACGTCGTGGCGGCCGCGGCGGTCGTGCTGGACGCGGCGACCCTCGACGTGGTCGCCGAGGCCACGGCGGTCGGCCGGATCTCCTTCCCGTACGTCCCCGGTCTGCTCGCCTTCCGCGAGATCCCCACGGTCATGGCCGCGTTGGACGCCCTCCCGTGCCCGCCCGGCCTCGTCGTCTGCGACGGCTACGGCCTCGCCCACCCCCGCCGCTTCGGCCTCGCCGGCCACCTCGGCGTCCTCACCGGCCTCCCCACGATCGGCGTCGCCAAGAACCCCTTCACCTTCGCCTACGACGACCCGGACACCCCACGCGGCAGCGCCTCCCCGCTCCTCGCGGGCCCCGAGGAGGTCGGCCGCGCCCTGCGCACCCGCGAGAGCGTGAAGCCGGTCTTCGTCTCGGTCGGCCACCGAGTGAGCCTGGACAACGCCTGCGCCCACACGCTGGCGTTGACACCGGCATACCGCCTTCCGGAGACGACCCGCCGAGCGGACTCACTGTGCCGGAGGGCGCTGAAGGAGGCGACGCAGGCACTCCGAGCCGGTGACCTGGGAGGGCGGCCTCCTGGAGGCGGCGGCGCAGGTGCCGGGCCGGATGGCGGAGATCGACGCCGCGCTGGAACCGGCGGGGGACCGTGAGCGGTGGCACCGGGGGCGCGAAGTGTTCGACCTGATCCGTGGACGCGAGCCGCAGACGGGCTCGGGGTGGAGCGGGAACTGCTGTACCGCCTCGCCGAGGTGGTCGCCAAGGTCGTTCACCACGCGGCTGGGCCACCGCCGTACTTCGACCGCGAAGCGGGATGGCAGATCGGCCCCGTCGCCCGCCGCATCGCGCCCACCGCGCAAGATCCCCATCGGATCGAGGTGTTGCTCGGACCGGCCGACTGAGTACCCGATCTGAGTATCCGTACGGATGTGAGCGCCCTGCGGTGATCGGCAGGCTGTGCCCCATGACGACGCACCGCATGCCCCGGCACCGCTCCCCGAAGCCGCTCGCCGACCCGAACCGCCCCGTCGAGCGGGCCGTGATGGCCGCGCTCATCCTGGCCGTGCTCGCGGGGCTCGCGTGGATCTGCGGGATGATCTACACCGTGGCGACCTGGCCGCTGTAGGGCGCTGTCACCAGCGCTGTCAGCGGCTTTTGGCCACTCGGAAGACGATCCCCGCGCGCTGCAGCCGTTCGGTCAGCGCGTCGCCCATCGCCACCGCCGTGGTGACCTGACCGGAGGTGGGCGGGAGGTCGTCGAAGGCCAGGGCCAGGGCCGCCTCGGCGAAGATCTTCGCCGTCTCGTCGTAGCCCGGGTCGCCGCCCGCCACCTCGGTGAACACCTGACGGCCGCCGCCCTCGCCGACGAAGCGGATCCTGAACCAGCTCTTGGCGCGCTTCTCGGCGCTCGGCCCGTCCCCGGGCTTGAGCCGGTCGGACAACCAGCGTCGCGCGGGCGGCAGTTGGGCCGCCGCGAAGAGCGCGCCCACGGCCGCGACGCCACCCACCGCGATCGGCAGTCGGCGTACGGCCGCGTAGTGGCGGTAGCGGAAGTCGGGGCCGTAACGTTCCAGCGCGCGGGCCGACCGCCCCACGATCTGCGGGTCGATCGTCGGCAGCGGCAGCGCCCACGAGCCGACCTCCCCGACGTACCGCGGGGCACCGCTCGGGGTCGACGCCCGCCGCCCCACCAGCCGCGGCTCGTGCCGACCACGGTCCCGCGCGGCGGCGATCATCTGCCGCCCGCGCGCGAACTGGCCCAGCGCCGAGGCGAACGTACCGCCCGAGAAGGTCGCGTCCGCCGTCACGAACCCGTCCACCCTGAGCGGCACCCCTTCCGGCAGCTGCCGCACCGTGAAGTACACGCCCAGGTCGTGCGGCACCGAGTCGAAGCCGCAGGCGTGCACCAGCCGCGCACCGGTCTCACGCGCGCGCGCGTCGTGCCGGACGTACATCCGGTCCACGAACTCCGGCTCACCGGTGAGGTCGAGATAGTCCGCCCCGGTCTCCGCGCAGGCCGCGACGAGCTCCTCGCCGTAGGTCACATAGGGGCCCACCGTCGTGGCCACCACGCGCGCGTGGTCGGCGAGCGCCCGCAGCGAGGCCGGATCGGCCACGTCCGCCCGCAGCACCCCGACCTCCGCGCCGCCCGGCAGCCGCTTCCGCAGCGCCTGGAGCTTCTCCTCGCTGCGACCGGCGATCGCCCAGCGCAGTCCCTCGGGCGCGTGCGCGGCGAGGTACTGCGCGGTGAGCGTCCCCACGAACCCGGTGGCTCCGAAGAGCACGATGTCGTAAGGACGCTCCGACCTGTTCAGCCTGCTCATGACACCCCTCGGTTCCGCACCACGCGCCGTTGTCGGTGGCCGAGGCTAGCGTGAGGGGTGCGGAGCCCGACGACGAGGCCGGAGGTATGCGGTGGCCGTGCCCAAAAATGCCCTGAAGAAATGGGAAAAGGTGCGCGACTTCGCGCTCGGGATGCCGGGCGCCGTCGAGGAGTTCCCCTGGGGTGAGTCGGTCGCCAAGGTCAACAAGAAGGTGTTCGTCTTCCTCGGCGACGGCGGCTATCCGCTCGGTGTCACGGTGAAGCTCAAGGACGACGCGGCGCATGCGCATGCCCTGACCTGCCCGGGCGCCGAACCCGCCGGGTACGGCCTGGGCAAGGCGGGGTGGGTGCGCGTCCCGCTGGAGGAGAAGGGCGCCCCGGCCGCGGAGCTGCTGTGCGACTGGGTGGAGGAGAGCTATCGCGTGATCGCGCCGAAGCGGCTGATAGCGGAGCTGGACGCGCAGTGAGAGGCTGATTGTCTAAGCGCTTGCTCGTTCAGGTCTTGTGCCCGGTGGAACAGGTTCTTAGCATCACTGGTGTTACATCGGTTGTGTCACGCCAATGGGGGCTGGATGACAACGGCAACGACGCCAGGGCAGGGCCCGCTGACCGGCGTGCGCGTACTCGAGCTGGCGGGTATCGGGCCGGGCCCGTTCGCCGCCATGCTCCTCGCCGACCTGGGCGCCGACGTGGTCCGCGTGGACCGGCCGGGCGGACCCGGGCTCGCCATCGACCCCGAGTCCGACGTCACCAACCGCAACAAGCGCTCGGTGATCATCGACCTCAAGGCCCCGGACGGCGCCGCCCGCGTCCTCGACCTCGCCGAACGCGCCGACATCCTGATCGAGGGCTACCGCCCCGGTGTCGCCGAGCGCCTCGGCATCGGCCCCGAGGCCTGCCACGCCCGCAACCCGGGGCTCGTCTACGGCCGGATGACCGGCTGGGGGCAGGAGGGCCCGCTCGCCCAGCGCGCCGGCCACGACATCGCGTACATCGCCCTCACCGGAACCCTCGGCATGATCGGCAGCCCCGACGCGCCCCCGCCGGCCCCGGCCAACCTCCTCGGCGACTACGCGGGCGGCTCCCTCTACCTCGTCGTAGGCGTCCTCGCCGCCCTCCACCACGCGCGCGCCACCGGCGCCGGACAGGTCGTCGACGCCGCCATCGTCGACGGCACCGCCCACCTCTCGGCGATGATCCACGGCATGCTCGCCGCCGGCGGCTGGCAGGACCGGCGCGGCGCCAACCTCCTGGACGGCGGCTGCCCGTACTACGGCACCTATGAGACGGCCGACGGCAAGTACATGGCGGTCGGACCGCTGGAGCCGCAGTTCTACGCGGAGTTCGTACGCCTGCTCGACCTGGAGGAGCACTCCGGGGCCCGCAAGGACTGGACCCGCTGGGGCGAGCTGCGCGAGGCCGTCGCCGCCCGCTTCACATCCCGTACGCGGGACGAATGGACGGCCGTCTTCGACGGCACGGACGCGTGCGTCGCCCCCGTCCTGACGCTGCGCGAGGCCCCGCACCATCCGCACCTCGCCGCGCGCGCCACCTTCACCGACCACGGCGGCCTCACCCAGCCCGCGCCCGCCCCGCGCTTCTCCGCGACCCCGACCGCCGTACGCACCGGCCCCGCCCGACCCGGCGCCGACACCGGGGACGTGGCGCGCGACTGGGACGTACCCGATCTCCTGAAGGGCCTCGATCCGGACGGCCCCGCGACGAAGGGCCCTGAATGAAGCGGCAGATCTTCGCCCCCGAGCACGACGCGTTCCGCGAGACCGTGCGGGCCTTCCTGGCCAGGGAGGTGCAGCCGTACTACGCGCAGTGGGAGAAGGACGGCATCGTCTCGCGCGAGGCCTGGCGCGCGGCCGGCAAGCAGGGGCTGCTCGGGCTCGCCGTGGACGAGGAGTTCGGGGGCGGCGGCAGCGCCGACTTCCGCTACAGCGCCGTCCTCGCCGAGGAGTTCACGCGCGCGGGCGCACCCGGGCTCGCTCTCGGCCTGCACAACGACATCATCGGCCCGTATCTGACCGGCCTGGCCACCGAGGAGCAGCGGCGGCGCTGGCTGCCCGGCTTCTGCGACGGCACCCTGATCACCGCCATCGCCATGACCGAACCCGGCGCCGGCTCCGACCTCCAGGGCATCCGCACCCACGCCGAGGACCGTGGCGACCACTGGGTCCTCAACGGCTCCAAGACCTTCATCTCCAACGGCATCCTCGCCGACCTGGTGATCGTGGTCGCGAAGACGACCCCCGAAGGCGGCGCGCACGGCCTGTCGCTGCTCGTCGTCGAGCGCGGCATGGAGGGCTTCGAGCGCGGCCGCAATCTCGACAAGATCGGCCAGAAGGCGCAGGACACGGCCGAGTTGTTCTTCCACGACGTGCGCGTGCCCAAGGAGAACCTCCTGGGCGAGCTCGACGGCGCGTTCGTCCACCTGATGACGAACCTCGCCCAGGAGCGCCTGAGCATCGCCGTCTCCGCGATCGCCGCCGCCGAGCACCTGCTGGAGATCACCACGGAGTACGTCAAGGAGCGCGAGGCCTTCGGCCGGCCGCTGGCGACCAAGCAGCACATCCGTTTCGAGATAGCGGAGATGGCCACCGAGTGCGCCGTCACCCGCACGTTCCTCGACCGCTGCATCGAGGATCACTCGAACGGGCAACTCGACGCCGTCCACGCCTCCATGGCCAAGTGGTGGTCGACCGAGCTGCAGAAGCGGGTCGCCGACCGCTGTCTGCAACTGCACGGCGGCTACGGCTACATGAGCGAACATCCCGTCGCCCGGGCCTTCACCGACGGCCGCATCCAGACCATCTACGGCGGGACGACCGAGATCATGAAGGAGATCATCGGGCGTTCCCTGCTCGGCTGAAAAGCTCTTCCGCACGGCTGACCCTCACCCCCGAAAGGCCTCCCAGTGAGCACCGAAGCGTACGTGTACGACGCGATCCGCACCCCGCGCGGTCGCGGCAAGGCGAACGGCGCCCTGCACGGCACCAAGCCCATCGACCTGGTCGTCGGACTCATCCACGAGATCCGCGACCGATTCCCGGGCCTGGACCCGGCCGCCATCGACGACATCGTGCTCGGCGTGGTCGGCCCCGTCGGCGACCAGGGCTCCGACATCGCCAGGATCGCCGCCATGGCCGCCGGACTGCCGGACACCGTCGCGGGCGTACAGGAGAACCGCTTCTGTGCGTCGGGGCTCGAGGCGGTCAACATGGCCGCCGCCAAGGTCCGTTCCGGCTGGGAGGACCTGGTTCTCGCGGGTGGCGTGGAGTCCATGTCCCGGGTGCCGATGGCCTCGGACGGCGGCGCCTGGTTCAACGACCCGATGACCAACCTGTCCGTGAACTTCGTGCCGCAGGGCATCGGCGCCGACCTCATCGCCACCATCGAGGGCTTCTCCCGCCGGGACGTCGACGAGTACGCGGCGCTGTCGCAGGAGCGGGCGGCGACGGCCTGGAAGGAGGGTCGCTTCGACCGTTCCGTCGTGCCGGTGAAGGACCGCAGCGGCCTGGTGGTGCTGGACCACGACGAGTACATGCGCCCCGGCACCACCGCCGACTCCCTCGCCAAGCTCAAGCCGTCCTTCGCGGACATCGGCGACCTGGGCGGCTTCGACGCCGTCGCCCTCCAGAAGTACCACTGGGTCGAGAAGATCGACCACGTCCACCACGCGGGCAACTCCTCGGGCATCGTCGACGGCGCCTCGCTCGTCGCGATCGGATCCAAGGAGGTCGGCGAGCGCTACGGCCTCACCCCGCGCGCGCGGATCGTCTCCGCGTCCGTCTCGGGCTCCGAGCCGACCATCATGCTCACCGGCCCCGCCCCGGCCGCCCGCAAGGCGCTCGCCAAGGCCGGGCTGACCATCGACGACATCGACCTCGTCGAGATCAACGAGGCCTTCGCGGCGGTCGTCCTGCGCTTCGTGAAGGACATGGGCCTGTCCCTGGACAGGGTCAACGTCAACGGCGGCGCCATCGCGCTGGGCCACCCCCTCGGCGCGACCGGCGCGATGATCCTCGGCTCGCTCGTCGACGAACTGGAGCGCCAGGACAAGCGGTACGGCCTCGCCACGCTCTGTGTGGGCGGCGGCATGGGTATCGCCACCATCGTCGAGCGCATCTGACCCCCCTCCCGACGGATCACACGGAGCACCTCCACATGAGCACTGAGTCCACCACCATCCGCTGGGAACAGGACCGGTCCGGCGTCGTCACCCTCGTCCTCGACGACCCCTCGCAGTCCGCGAACACCATGAACCAGGCGTTCCGCGACTCCCTCGCAGTCGTCACCGACCGCCTGGAGGCCGAGAAGGACTCCATCCGCGGCATCATCTTCACCTCCGCCAAGAAGACCTTCTTCGCCGGCGGCGACCTGCGCGACCTCATCCGGGTCACCCCGGAGACCGCGCAGGAGCTCTTCGACGGCGGCCTCGCGATCAAGCGCGACCTGCGCCGCATCGAGACCCTCGGTAAACCGGTCGTCGCCGCGATGAACGGCGCGGCCCTCGGCGGCGGTTACGAGATCGCCCTCGCCTGCCACCACCGCATCGCGCTGGACGCGCCGGGCTCGAAGATCGGCTGCCCCGAGGTCACCCTCGGCCTGCTCCCGGGCGGAGGCGGCGTCGCCCGCACGGTCCGCCTCCTCGGCATCGCCGACGCCCTGCTGAAGGTGCTGCTCCAGGGCACCCAGTACACCCCGCAGCGCGCCCTCCAGAACGGCCTGATCCACGAAGTGGCCGCCACGCAGGAGGAACTGCTCGCCAAGGCCCGCGCCTTCATCGAGGCCAACCCCGAGTCGCAGCAGCCCTGGGACAAGCCCGGCTACCGCATCCCCGGCGGCACCCCCGCCCACCCCAAGTTCGCGGCCAACCTCCCCGCCTTCCCGGCCAACCTGCGCAAGCAGACGGGCGGCGCCCCCTACCCGGCCCCGCGCAACATCCTCGCCGCGGCCGTCGAGGGCTCCCAGGTCGACTTCGAGACCGCCCAGGTCATCGAGGCGCGGTACTTCGTGGAGCTGGCGGCCGGTCAGATCTCGAAGAACATGATCCAGGCGTTCTTCTTCGACCTCCAGGCCGTCAACTCCGGTGCCAACCGCCCCAAGGGCATCGAGCCGCGGCCGGTCCGCAAGGTCGCCGTCCTGGGCGCCGGGATGATGGGTGCGGGCATCGCCTACTCGTGCGCCCGCGCGGGCATCGACGTCGTTCTGAAGGACGTGTCGGCGGAAGCGGCCGCCAAGGGCAAGGCCTACTCCGAGAAGCTCTGCGCGAAGGCGGTCTCCCGGGGCCGTACGACACAGGAGAAGGCGGACGCGCTGCTGGCCCGCATCACACCGACGTCCGACCCTGCCGGCGTCGCCGGCTGTGACGCGGTGATCGAGGCCGTCTTCGAGAACCCCGAGCTCAAGCACAAGGTGTTCCAGGAGATCCAGCACGTCGTCGAGCCCGACGCGCTGCTGTGCTCCAACACCTCCACCCTCCCCATCACGGTGCTCGCCGAGGGCGTGGAGCGCCAGAGCGACTTCATCGGGCTGCACTTCTTCTCGCCGGTCGACAAGATGCCGCTCGTCGAGATCATCAAGGGCGAGCGGACGGGGGAGGAGGCCCTGGCCCGGGCCTTCGACCTGGTGCGGCAGATCAAGAAGACGCCGATCGTCGTGAACGACTCGCGCGGCTTCTTCACCTCCCGGGTCATCGGCCACTTCATCAACGAGGGCGTCGCGATGGTCGGCGAGGGCATCGAGCCGGCGTCCATCGAGCAGGCGGCGGCGCAGGCCGGCTACCCGGCGAAGGTGCTGTCCCTGATGGACGAGCTCACGCTGACCCTTCCGCGCAAGATCCGCAACGAGTCCAAGCGGGCCGTCGAGGAGGCGGGCGGTGTCTGGCCCACGCACCCCGCGGAGGCCGTCATCGACCGCATGGTCGACGAGTTCGGCCGCACGGGGCGCAGCGGGGGAGCGGGCTTCTACGAGTACGGCGAGGACGGCAAGCGTGCGCGTCTGTGGCCGGGTCTGCGCGAGCACTTCACTCGCGAGGGCGCCGAGATCCCGTTCGTGGACATGCAGGAACGCATGCTCTTCTCCGAGGCGCTCGACACGGTGAAGCTCGTGGAGGAGGGCGTCCTGACGTCCGTCGCCGACGCCAACATCGGCTCCGTCTTCGGCATCGGCTTCCCGGGCTGGACCGGTGGCGTCCTCCAGTACATCAACGGCTACGAGGGCGGCCTCCCGGGCTTCGTGGCACGCGCACGTGAGCTGGCCGAACGCTACGGGGACCGCTTCACGCCGCCGGCGCTGCTGGTGGAGAAGGCGGAGCGGGGGGAGCGCTTCGGGGACCAGTGACGGGGCGTCGGCGGGGGTTTCTTCGCCCCCGCCGCCCTTACCCGCCCGTTCCCATCCCCAGGGGCTGCCGCCCCTTCGACCCCGCTCCCAAGGGGCTCCGCCCCCTGGATTCCCGCTCCTCGAACGCCGGACGGGCTGAGACACCCAGCCCGTCCGGCGTTCGAGGACGAGGCCCTCGGGGCCGAAGCGGGGGTCTGGGGGCGCAGCCCTCTGGGACGGGTAGGGCGGCGGGGGCGAGAACCCGCCCCGGGCACCCCGTACCGCTGAGCGACACGACCCGCTTGCTCCCCGGGGGACGGAACGCCGACGCTGACCTGCGAACCGGTCCCCGTCCCCACCGAGGAGCCCCCATGGGAACCCGTCCCGCCCTCGCCTTCCTGGACATCCTCCGCGGCGAGGGCGTGGACCGGGTCTTCGGCAACCCCGGCACCACTGAACTCCCCTTCCTGGCCGCGCTCAAGGAGACCGAGGACGCCCCCGAGTACGTCCTCGGCGTGCACGAGGGCGCCGTCGTCTCGATGGCCGACGGTTACGCACGCGCCACCGGACGCCCCGCCTTCGTGAGCCTGCACGTGGCCGCGGGCCTCGCCAACGGCCTCATCGGCCTCCTCAACGCCCGCCGCTCCCGCACCCCCCTCGTCGTGACGGCCGGCCAGCAGGACCGCCGCCATCTCCAGCAGGACCCCATGCTCACCGGCGACCTCGTCGGCCTCGCGACGCCCGCGGTGAAGGCGGCGTACGACGTCCAGCACGCCCGCGACCTGCCGCTGGCGTTACGCCGCGCTTTCGCGCTCGCCGTACGCCCGCCCGCGGGACCGGTGTTCCTGTCCATCCCCATGGACGTGTTCGCCGAGGACATCGAGGTCGAGGTCCCGGCCCGCACCCCGCCGCCCCCGCCAGGACCGGCCCCCGGCATCGAACGCGCCGCCGTCCTGCTCGGCGGCGCGGCCCGCCCCGCGATCGTCGCCGGCGACGGCGTCGGCCGTGAGGACGCCGTCGCCGCCCTGGTCCGCGCGGCGGAGGCCTGCGGCGCGACCGTGCACCACCAGCCCATGGCCGACTGCCTGAACTTCCCGACCACCCATCCCCTCTACGCCGGGATGCTGCCGCCCCGCCACGACGCCATCCGCGCCGCACTCGCCCCGCACGACGTCCTGCTGATCGCCGGCGCCCACGCGTTCACGCCACACCACTACACCCCGGGCCCCGCACTGCCGCCCGGCGTCACCGTCGTCCAACTCGACTCCGACCCCGACGAGATCGGCCGCAACTTCCCCGCCGAAACCGGGCTGGTCGGCGCCCTCGGCCCCTCCCTGCACCGCCTCGCCGACCTGCTGCGCGAACGCGTGCCCGCCCACACCGCCAAGGGCCGCGTCCTGCGCACCGGCGAACAGCACGCCGCGGACCGAGACCGCGCCGAGTCCGCCGCCCGGGCCGCGTACTCCCCGGCCCCGCTCGCCCCCTGGGCCGCCGCCCACGCCGTCGCCCGGGGTCTGCCGCCCGGCGCCGCGATCGTCGAAGAGGCCATCACCGTAGGGCTGTTGCTCCGCCGTCTCGTACGCCTGGACCGCCCCGGCAGCTACACCCACACCGTCGGCGGCGGCCTGGGCTGGGGCATCGGCGCCGCCGTCGGCCGCGCGCTCGCCGAGCCGGGACGCCCCACGATCGCCGTACTCGGCGACGGCTGCGCCCTGTTCGGACTCCAGGGACTGTGGAGCGCCGCCCGCCAGTCGTCCCCCGTCCTGTTCGCGGTCATGAACAACGGCGCCTACCGCACCCTCCAGGACACCTACGAGGCGATGGGCGGCCAGGGCCCGTGTCCCGGCACCGAACTCGGCCCCTTGGACTTCACTCGTGCGGCCGCCTTCTTCGGGGTCGACGCGGTCCGCGCCGAGAGCGCGAAGCATCTGCGCGAACTGGTCGCCGGGGCAGGGAACTTGAAGGGTCCACTGCTGGTCGACGTACCACTGAAGCAATGAGCCGCACCGCGGGGGGAACCGCGCCTGCTACCGAGGCGGTGATCCGCCACTCACAGCGACGCACACCTTGCCACCCGCACACCCAGGCATCACCATTCGGTCCATGACGGACGACGGTCCTCTGCCCAAGTCGGTGCTCGCACGCGGAGTGACCCTGCTGCGTGCCTGCGGGGACTCCGGGACCGCCCTCACCCTCGCCGAACTCGCCCTGCGCACCGGGCTGCCGAAACCCACCGCGCACCGGCTGATCGGCGAACTGGTCCGGCTCGGCCTGGTCGAGCGCACCCCCGACGGCCGCTACCGCATCGGCCTGGGGCTCTTCGTCCTCGGCCAGTCCGCGCCGTCGGTGTGCGAGCTGCGGGACGCGGCGCTGCCGTACCTGGGCGACCTGCACGAGGCCACCCACGAGAACGTCCACCTCGCCGTCCCGGACGGTACCGACACCCTGTTCCTGGAGAAGATCACGAGCCGCCGCGCCACCCCGATCGTCTCCCGCACCGGCGGCCGCCTCCCCGCCCACTGCACCGCCACCGGCAAGGTCTTCCTCGCCCTGGACCCCCGACCGCCCCACCGCGCCCTGCACCGCCTGACCCCCCGCACCCTGGTCCTCCCGGGCCAGCTGGCCCGGGACCTGGCGCTGACCCGCGCCCGGGGCTTCGGCGTGAACCTGGAGGAGGCCGAGATCGGCGTCTCGGCGGTGGCGGCCCCGGTCTACGCCCACGACCGCGACCCCCGCCCGATCGCCGCGATCTCGGTGACAGGCGGCACCCGCCGCCTGGACGTGGACCGAGTGGGCGCAAGGGTCTGCGCTGCGGCAAGGGCCCTGACCCGCGCCCTGTCGGCATGAGCGAACGGCGGATCCGTCCCACCTCCGCGCCACAAGAGCGCAGGTGACAGAGGGCCGGCGTGGGTCACATCTGCCGATTACCGGGACGTCGACGCCCCCTGCTGCATCGCCACCGCCAACGCGTGCTCCGTCAGGTGCGCCCCGTGCACCTCCCCCGTCACCCGGCCTCGCACGAAGACCAGCACCCTGTCGCACACCTCCGTCAGTTCCGCCAGGTCCGTCGACGCGATCAGTACCGCCGCGCCGCCCGCGGCCAACTCGCCCACGATCCGGTGCATTTCGGCTCTTACGCCGACGTCCACGCCCCGTGTCGGATCATCGAGGACCACGATCTTCGGGTCGGTCGCCAGCCACTTGGCGAAGACGACCTTCTGCTGGTTGCCGCCGGACAGTCGCGCCACCACGTCGTGCGGACCGCCGCGCAGCCGCAGCCGTTCGGTCAGTTCGACGGTACGGCGGACCAGTTCCGCCCGCGACGGCGCGATGCCGCCCCGCCCGAGCCCCAGCCAGCTCACCGACGTCGTGTTCTCCCACACCTCCCGGTCGGCCATCAGCCCGTACCGCTTCCGGTCGCTCGGCACGAAGGCGACCCCCGACCGCACCGCGTCCCGCAGCGAGTGCGGCAGACCGCGGCCGCCGACGTCCACCCGGCCCGCGGAGATCGCCGTACGGCCGCACACCACCTCCAACGCGCTGAGATGGCCCGCCCCTTGAAGCCCTGCGACCCCGACCACCTCACCCGCCCGGACCGTGAACGTCACGTCCGCGAGCCTGCCCGGCACGCTCACCCCGGACAGCACCACGGGCGGCGGCAGATCGACCACGGTCCGCGTTCGGCGTGCCTGCTGCTCGGGCCGGCCGCCCAGCATCGCCGTCACCAGTTCGGGCACGTCGACCTCCTCGCGGCGCACCCCGGCGAGTGCGACCCGTCCGTCCCGCAGCACCGTCACGCGCTGCGCGAACCGCATCACCTCCTCCAGGAAATGGGTGACGTACAGGACGGCGATACCCCGCCCGGTCAGCGTGCGCAGGACCCCCTCCAGGCGGTCGACGGCGGCGGCCGGCAGGGCCGACGTCGGCTCGTCGAGGATCAGCAGCCGGGGGCGGCGCAGCAGGGCCCGGGCGATCTCCGTCAACTGCTGGTCGGCGAGGGGCAGTTCACCGAGCTCGGTGCCGAGGTCCACGTCCAGGCCCAGCTCGGCGAGGACCGGCCGGGCCGCCCGGTCCATGGCGCCCCGGTCGAGCAGGCCGAGGCGGCGCGGTGGACCGTGGGGGAAGAGGTTCTCCCGGACGGTGAGGTCGGGGAACAGGCTCAACTCCTGGGAGACGGTGGCGATCCGGGTGTCCTTCGCCAGCCGCACCGCCCCCTCCTCCGCCGTCAGCGTCCCCGACACGATCCGCACCAGCGTCGACTTGCCCGCACCGTTCTCGCCGACCAGCGCATGAACCTCGCCGCCCCGCAGCCGGACCCCGGCCCCGTCCAACGCCCTTACCCCGCCGTACGACTTGACCAGGCCCTGGGCCGCGAGGATGTCGCCGTGCGCCATCTCAGCGCGCGTCCTTCAGGGGCCGCAGCTGTCCCTCCTGGTCGCCGAGGAGCTTGTCGATGGTCGGCCTGTACCAGTCGTAGGCCGCCTCCGAGGACTTCTGCCGGGTGATGATCTCGTCGATGTTGGAGGAGTCGACGACCCCGCCGGGGGAGAGGAACCAGCCGTCGGGCAGCTTGCCGTCGTTCTCGCGCACCGAGTCGATCAGGATCGCCGTGGACAGATAGCCCTTGAGGAAGTGCTGCGGGTCGATGGCGACGAAGTTCGAGCCGTCCTTGACCGCGTCGAGGGTCTTGGGGTCGACGTCGAAGCCTGCCGTCAGCCACTTCCCCTTCTCCGACTTCTTGATCTTGGCGAGGTTGTAGCTGTCGGCGTCTCCGACACCGAGGAACGCCAGCGCGTCCGGATGCGCGTTGACCTGCGCCGACCAGGAGCTGTAGTTCTGGCCGGGATCGCTGTACGTCTGGAAGGGGCCGAGCACCTTCACGTTCGGTGCCTCCTTGCCGAACGTGTCCTTGATGCCCGCCGCCCGGTTGTCCAGCACCGGCGTCCCCGGGTTCGGCACCCCGATGACGATCTCGCCCTTCGGGTCGTCCCCCAGCCGCTTCAGCGCCTCCTTCGCCATCAGCTCGCCGAGCGCGTAATTGTCGTTGCCCACATAGAAGTTCACCTTGCTGCCCTCGGTGGGGGAGGTGTCCAGGGCGACGATCGGGATGCCCTTGTCCACGGCCCGGGCGGCGGGGCGGGTGAAGATCGGCGGATCCAGGTTCTCCAGGACGATGCCGTCCTTCGCGGTCGTCTGGAGGTTCTGGAACAGCTGGACCTCGGCCGGACCGTCCGTGTTGGGCGGGCCGACCGCCTGGAAGTCGACGTCCTTGGCGTGCTCCGCGGCGCTCTCGGCGCCGAGCACCATCTCGTGGGCGAAGTTGAGGGAGATGTTGGCCACCGCGATGCCCATGTCCAGCCTGCCGCCCTTGCCGCCGGACCCCTCGCTCTCACCGCACCCGGAGGCGCCCAGCAGTGCCAGGACGCCGAGGGCGGCGGCCACCGTACGGAATCGTGGATGCATCAGGGGCCTCCAAGAGCCATGTGCCGACCGGATGTTCACCGGCGCCGCCGTCCCGTGCGGCGCAGCGCGCTGTCCGCCGCCACCGCGACGAGGATCACCCCGCCGGTCGCGAACGACGTCCAGTTGATGGGTACTTCGAAGAACACGAGCCCCGCGGCCACGACCGCCAGGATCATCGCCCCCGCCACCGCGCCGACCACCGACCCGCGCCCCCCGGCCAGCGGCGTCCCGCCGATGATGCACGCGGCGATGGCCTGGAGCTCGTACCCCTGCCCGAGGGTCGGGTCACCGGCGCCGTAGAACGCGAGGGCCAGCACGGCGGCGCACGCCGTGGTGAGGCCGGTGAGCGCCAGGGCCTGGACGCGGGTGCGCACGACCGGGATGCCGCTGAACTCGGCGGCGTCCGGATTGGAGCCGATCGCCCGCACCCGGGCCCCGAACCGGGTGCGGGTGAGCACCACGGCCAGCACGGTGACCACCGCGAGCAGGACCCACAGGGCGAACGGCACCCCGCCCGGATCCCCGCCCGCGAAGGTGAAGAACGAGTCGTCCAGCGGCAGATCGGTGATCTGCTTGCCGTCGGCCAGCGCGAGCCCGACACCCCGGAAGAGCATCAGCGTGCCCAGCGTGACGATGAACGACGGCAGCGCGAGCAGGGTCGTCACCAGCGCGTTGAACATCCCGAGCGCGATCCCGGTGAGCAGCATCACCGGCACCGCCAGCCAGGGCGCCCAGCCGTCCCGCACCAGGAGCGCCCCGACGACCAGCACCATCGCGTAGGTGCCGCCCACCGACAGGTCGACCTCACGCATGGCGAGCGCGAAGACCATGCCGCACGCCATCAGCGAGATGTAGACCGAGTTGTGGGCGGTGGACAGCAGGTTGTCCGTGTCGAAGAAGCCCGGGTACGGGATGCCGATCGCCAGCACGAGCAGCCCCAGCACCAGCAGGACGCCCAGCTCGTCCCGCACCAGGCGGCGCGGCAGCGGCCACCGCCGCCGGGGCGCGGGGTCCTGTTCGCGGGCGCGCTCGGCGTCGTCCACGGCACGCTCGGTCTCGGTCATCGGGCACGGCTCCCGTACGGCGGCAGCTGAAGGCCGCCCCTACGGGCGACTGGCCGCAGCGTCGGCCCCACGGGCGCGGGCGGCAACACGGGCGTTCCAGCGAGTGGAATGGGCTCTTGCCGGGCGCCTGACGGGTCATCACACTCACCCCATGGAGACGCGTACCGCCCTGGTGACCGGAGCGGCACAGGGCCTCGGGCAGGAGTTCGCCGTAGCGCTGGCAGGGCGCGGTTACCGGGTCGCGGGGTTCGACCTCGTCCCGCAGCCACAGACCGCGGGCCGGGTCCTCGACTACGTGGAACTGGTGGGAGACGTCACCGACGAGGAGGTCGTACGGGCCGAACTGGAGCGTGTCATCGACCGGTTCGGCACCCTGCACGTCGTCGTCAACAACGCCGGCGTCTACCCGTCGAAGCCCTTCGAGGAGACGACCGCCGAGGAGTGGCGGCACGTCCTGCGCGTCAACCTGGAGGCCCCGTTCCTGGTGACGCAGGCCGCACTGCCCTATCTGAAGGCGGCCGGGTGGGGTCGTGTCGTCAACATCGCCTCCGCGGCCGTGTTCACCGCGCCGCCCACGATGGTCCCTTACGTCGCCTCGAAGATGGGCCTGATCGGCTTCACCCGCGCACTCGCCGCCGCGCTCGCCCCGTACGGGATCACCGTCAACGCCATCGCGCCCACCATGGTCCGCACCGCCACCGCCGAACGGACGGTCGGCGCGGACGGCGGCTTCGCGTTCGTGCGCGGCCGCCAGGCCGTCGCCCGCACCCAGGAGCCCGCCGACCTGGTCTCGACGCTGCTGTACGTGGTCGACGAGGGCAGCGGCTTCCTGACCGGGCAGACCCTCAACGTGTCAGGAGGATCAGCCTACTTGTGAGGGGCCGGACGAGGGCGGAACCCATTCGCTGAGTTCCTCCTTCAACGACCGCTGGAAGGTGGTCAGCAGCGCCTGCACCACGATCGGATGCATATGGGCGGACAGCGACCTCACGTCCCGCGTGTCCCGCTCCGACACCTCTCCCCGGAACAGCTCCGCCAACTCGTGCGCCGCGGCCCGCGCATGCTCGACGAGCACGCCGCGCGCCGCGAGGATCGACTCCAAGGACAGCGGTACGTCGAGCAGTTGGACTCCGAGCCGCAGCAGCCCCGAGTCGAAGTGGTAGCCGTCGCCGTCCGGCCGTACGACGTTCATCGCGGCCAGCCGCTCCACGTCCGTGTCGGTGAGCGACCGTCCCGCCCGCTGCTCCAGCTCCAGGCGTGTCGCGCTCTGTGCGGTGTCCGGCGCCCAGGAGGCCACGACCGCACGGTGGATCGCGAGGTCGTGCGGGCTCAGGCCCGGCGGCAGCTGCCGCAGATACCGCTCGATCGCCGCCAGCGTCATCCCCTGGTGCTGGAGCTCCTCGATCAGCGCGAGCCGGGAGAGGTGCTCCTGCCCGTAGTGCCCCACCCGCCGCGGACCGATCACCGGGGGCGGCAGCAGCCCCTTGGTGCCGTAGAAGCGGACCGTGCGGACCGTGACGCCCGCCCGCGCGGCCAGCTCGTCGATCGTGAGGTCGGTCGCGTCGATCTCGGTGGGTTCGGTCGTCATGTGCAGCAGTATCGCTGTCCCACCAGTGCTGTGAAACCTCGCGGGCACCCCTGACGATCACGCATGTCGATCATGTGAGACGTCCCGCTGTGTGAGGTCCGCCACCGCGTGACCGGTGCGGTGGCCCCTTGGTCTGTGCCTCCACCGAGCGCACAGGCCATACGTACGTCCGGACACCCGTGCGCGATCCGCTCGGGCGCACCAGAGAGCGGTACCACCCGTGAGCAGGGACGCCGTGGACACGGCACAGGCCGCCCGCCCCACCCTGGCGGACGGGACGCCCGCGGACGCGGGCGACGCCGGCTACGGCAAGGACCTCAAGGCCCGCCACGTCAACATGATCGCCATCGGCGGCGCGATCGGCACCGGCCTCTTCCTCGGCGCCGGAGGGCGTCTCCACCACGCGGGCCCGGCGCTCGCGATCGGCTACCTCGTCTGCGGGATCTTCGCCTTCTTCGTGGTCCGCGCCCTCGGCGAGCTCGTCCTCCACCGCCCGTCGTCCGGTTCCTTCGTGTCGTACGCGCGCGAGTTCCTCGGCGAGAAGGGCGGGTACGCCGCCGGCTGGATGTACTTCCTGAACTTGACCGAGGACCGGGAGCCGGCCGACCTCGGCGAACAACCCGAAGCCCACTGTCAGTGGCAGCGCCTACGGTGGCGTCATGTCGGAGATCACTTACATCCGGGGTGACGCCACCACGCCGTCGGTGACGGGCGTCAAGGTGATCGCCCATGTCTGCAACGACATCGGGGGATGGGGAAAGGGCTTCGTGCTCGCGCTGTCGCGCCGCTGGCCGGAGCCGGAGAAGGAGTTCCGCGCCTGGCACCGAGGGCGCGCCGGGAACGACTTCGGGCTGGGCTCGGTTCAGTTCGTGCGGGTCGAGCCCTACGTGTGGGTGGCGAACATGGTCGGGCAGCGGGGTATACGCACCGGCAGCAAGGGCGTGCCGGTGCGCTACGAGGCGATCGACGCGGCACTGGAGAAGCTCGCGGCGAAGGCCACGGAACTCGACGCCTCCGTACACATGCCGCGGATAGGCTGCGGACTGGCCGGAGGCAAGTGGTCCCGTGTCGAGCCGCTCGTCAGGGAGCGGCTGGTCGGGAAGGGGATCGCGGTCACGGTCTACGACCATGGGGAGGGCCGGAGTTGAGCAGGGACACCGACGTTCTGGTACTGGGCGGCGCGGGCGTCGACACCATCGTGTACGTGCCGGAGCTGCCGTTGCCGTACGCCGACAGCTACATGATCGACTCCGGGATCCGCACCCGCGCGGGCCAGACCGGGGACTTCGTCGCCGTCGCTCTCAGCTCGCTCGGCCTGCGCACCCACCACATCGACATGCTCGGCGACGACCCCGAGGGCGACCTCGTCCGCGCCCTGCACCGGGACAAGGGCATCGCGCTCACGGCCGTCCCGCAGCCGGCCGGCACCAAGCGCGCGGTCAACCTCGTCAGCCCCGACGGCCGTCGGCTGTCCCTGTACGACACCAGCCGCGGCCACGCCGACGACCGCCTGCCGGAGCCGACCGTCCGGGAACTCGCCACGGCCAGCCGGCACGCCCACGTGTCGATCACCCAGCCCTGCGCCCACGCCCTGCCCGCCCTGCGCGACTCCGGCGTGAGCATCTCGACCGACCTGCACGACTGGGACGGCGAGAACCCCTACCACGAGCCGTTCGCGTACACGGCCGACGTGGTCTTCCTCTCCGCCACCGCCCTGACCGACCCCGAGCGCACCATGCGCCGCATCGTCGAACGCGGCCGCGCCGAGGTCGTCGTCGCCACCGCCGGGGCCGAGGGCGCGTATCTGCTGGCCGACGACGAGCTGACCCGGATCCCCGCGGTCACACCGCCCGCGCCGGTGGTGGACTCCAACGGAGCGGGCGACGCCTTCGCGGCCGCGTTCCTGTACGGCAGGCTGACCGGCGAGCCCCCGCACCGGTGCGCCCTGTACGGCGCGGTGGCCGGCGCCCACGCCTGCACGGTGCCGTCGACGGAGACGGACGCGATCGACCGGGACGCCCTCCACGCCCGTGCGGCCGGACTGTCGCCCGCGGAGGAGTCGGGTACCCGAGCCGTGTGAGGCAAGGTGCGCCGGATCGGCCCCTTGTCCGCCCTGTCGTGGCCGGCCCGGTCCATCACGGGCAGCGCGGCTCGTCGGAGCCCGACCTGGTCGGGGCGGCCCACACCTCGACCGGGGTCGAAGGATGAGACGGGCCGCCCCGCCGCAGTCGGGAACCTAGTGCTCGTGCACGTCGTTCGTCGCGGCGATCTTCTTCCACGACTTCGGCTGCACCGGCGGCGCCCCGGCCTCGGCCGTCCTGGCGATGGACGCGCCGGCCGCCGCAGGGGCGGTGGGCTTCGACGGCTGGAACAGCCATGTGTCGAAGAGCGCCGACAGAGACTGCCCCGACACCTCCTCGGCGTACTTCCGGAAGTCGGCGACCGTCGCGTTGCCGTACGCGTACTTCTGCGGCCAGCCCTTCAGGACCGCGAAGAAGGCGTCGTCCCCGATCTCGTTGCGCAGCGCCTGCAGGGCCAGCGCGCCGCGGTCGTAGACGGCGATGTCGAACTGGTTCTCCGGGCCGGGGTCACCGGGCTTCACCGTCCAGAACGGGTCGTCGGCCGGGTGCGAGGCGTACACGTAGTCCGCGATCTCCTGTGCCGTGCCCTCGTCCTCGTGCTCGGACCACAGCCACTGCGCGTACCGGGCGAAGCCCTCGTTGATCCAGATGTCCTTCCATCCGGCGACGGAGACGAGGTCGCCGTACCACTGGTGGGCCAGCTCGTGCACGACCACGGAGGTGTTGGAGCCGTTCGCGAACTGGCGCGGGCTGTAGAAGGGCCGGGTCTGTGTCTCCAGCGCGTACCCGGTGTTCGTGTTCGGCACGTACCCGCCGAGCGCGTTGAAGGGGTACGGCCCGAAGTACTCGCTCAGCCAGTCGGCGACCTCCCCGGTCCGCTCGATGCTCGCCCGCGCCGCACCGGCGTTGTCGCCGAGGTCCTTGCTGTAGGCGTTGACGACCGGGATCCCGCTCTCGGTCCGGCCCGTCGTGATGTCGAACTTCCCGACGGCCAGCGTCGCCAGATAGGTGGCCTGCGGCTTGTTGGACCGCCAGTTGAAGCGGGTCCAGCCGAGGCGTGAACTCGTCGACTGGAGCGTGCCGTTGGAGATGGCCTGGGTGCCGTCCGGCACCAGCACGGACACGTCGTAGGTGGCCTTGTCGAGCGGGTGGTCGTTGCTGGGGAACCACCACCAGGCGGCCTCGGGCTCGTTGGCGCCGACCCCGCCGTCCGGGGTGCGGTGCCAGCTGGTGAAGCCGTAGGCCTGCTTCGACGACGGTACCCCGCTGTAGCGCACGACGACGGTGACGGCCGTGCCCTTCGCCAGCGGTGTCTTCGGCGTGATCTCCAGCTCGTGCTCACCGGACGTGGTGAACGACGCCTTCGCGCCGTTGACCCGCACCTCGTCGACGTCCAGCAGGAAGTCCAGGTCGAAGCGTGACAGATCCTGGGTGGTACGGGCCAGGAGGGTCGCCGTGCCCTCCAGTTCGTCCGTCGCCGGCTGGTACTTCAACCGCAGGTCGTAGTGGGAGACGTCGTATCCGCCGTTGCCGTAGGCCGGGTAGTAGGGGTCGCCGATGCCCGGCGCGCCGGGGGAGTGGCTCGCGGCCGACGCCGGGATCGCCAGCAGGACGGACGCGGCGGCCAGTGCGCCGGGCGCGATGAGTCTGCGGTGCACGAAAGCTCCAAGTCGTAGGGGCACGAAGTCTGTTCGGAGCCTATTCATCACCTGTGGACGCAGGCGTGTCCACAGCCGCCCCTGTCACACGATCGCCATTCGGCCGTCATGAGCGATCACGTCCCACGCACCTTTCCAGCCACATCCCGCCCGCCCCGATCGGCCCTCTTTTGCGCGGGAGTTGACCGCTGTACCGTCCGCGCCATGCCGATACGCACGCGCTTCACGATCTGGAGACCGCTCGCGACGGCGGCCACCGCCGCCCTGCTGGCCACGTTCCTCACGCCCGTCGTCGCACAGGCCGCCCCGCGTGAGAGCCGCCCCGTCTACTCGTACGAGAACGCGGTCCGTGAGGCCGTCTGGGTGGACACCGGACTCGACGGGGACGGCGACGGCAGGAGCGACCGCGTGGCCGTCGACATCGTCCGCCCGCGCGAACTCGCCCAGCAGGGCCGCAAGGTACCGGTCGTCATGGACGCCAGCCCGTACTACTCCTGCTGCGGGCGCGGCAACGAGGGCCAGCGCAAGACGTACGACGCGAACGGCGACGTCGTCCAGATGCCGCTGTTCTACGACAACTACTTCGTGCCGCGCGGCTACGCCTTCGTCGGAGTCGACCTCGCCGGCACCAGCCGCTCCGACGGCTGCGACGACGTCGGCGGCCGCTCGGACGTCCTCTCGGCCAAGGCAGTGGTCGACTGGCTGAATGGCCGAGCCACTGCCTACACGAGCCGCACCGGGAGCGCCAAGACCAAGGCCACCTGGACCAACGGCAGGACCGGCATGATCGGCAAGAGCTGGGACGGCACCGTCGCCAACGGCGTCGCCGCCACCGGCGTCAAGGGCCTCAAGACGATCGTCCCGATCAGCGCCATCTCCTCCTGGTACGACTACTACTTCCAGCAGGGCGCCCCGCTCTACGACTCCGGCCCCGACTGGCTGGCCACCTACGTCAACAGCCCCGACGCCCAGGCCAAGTGCGACGCCGTCCAGCAGAAGCTCGTCGACGGCGCCCCGCGCACCGGCGACCGGACCGGCCTGTGGGCCGAGCGGGACTACCTGAAGGACGCCTCCAAGGTGAAGGCGAGCGTCTTCGCCATCCACGGCCAGCAGGACCTCAACGTCCGTATGCGGCACCTCGGCCAGTGGTGGGACGCCCTCGGCAGGAACGGCGTCGAGCGCAAGATCTGGCTCTCCCAGACCGGCCACGTCGACCCCTTCGACTTCCGTCGCGCCGAGTGGGTCGACACCCTGCACCGCTGGTTCGACCATGAACTCCTCGGCTACGACAACGGCATCGACCGCGAGCCGATGGCCGACATCGAACGCCACCCCGACCAGTGGGTCACCTCCAAGACCTGGCCCCCGCGCGGCACGAGCACCGCGACCCTGCGCCCCGCTCAGGGAACCCAGCCCGGCGTCGGCACCCTCGGCCTGACCCGCGACCGCGGCACCGAGACCTTCACCGACGACCCGGCGCTGAGCGAGACCGACTGGTCCGCGCGGATCGACACGTCCACCCCCGAGAAGGCGGGCTTCACCACTGGCGTCCTCACGAAGGACCTGCGCCTGTCCGGCTCCTCGAAGGTCACCGTCACCGCAACCCCGACCACCTCGACGGCCCATCTCACCGCCGTCCTCGTGGATCTCGGCCCCGCCACCATCCGCGACTACGCGAGCGCCGGCGAGGGCATCACCACGCTCACCGACCGCACCTGCTGGGGCGCGAGCACCGCCGGTGACAGCGCCTGCTTCAAGGAGACGCGGGCCAAGACCGCCGACGTCGACCACACGGTCGTCAGCCGCGGCTGGGCCGACCTCGGCACCTACGCCGACCCCGGCAAGGGCGTCCCGCTCACCCCGGGCAAGGCGTACACCATCACCGTCGACCTGGCGGCCACCGACCACGTCGTCCCCGCCGGTCACCGCCTGGCCCTGATCGTCGCGGGCACCGACAAGGACCTGATCGACCCGCCGTCGACCACCCCGACGCTCACGATCGACCTGTCCCGCACCTCGGCGCGCGTCCCGTTCGTCGGTGGCGCCGCGGCGTTCGCGCACGCCACGAAGGGCGCCGCGACCGCCGTACCGGAGACCGCGCCGCTCGACGGCGTGACGGCGCCGCGCACCCTCCAGCGCGTCCCGGGGGCAGACCGATGATCCGAGCCCTCACACTGAGCACGGCGGCCCTGGCCGCCTCCCTGGTCGCCGTGCCGGCCCACGCGACCGAATCCCCGCCGCGCACCGGTTTCGAGCAGTCCGACGGTGCCCGCTGGACCGGCGAGACCGAGGAGCAGGACTTCCTCGCGGCCGTCGACGCGGGGAGCGACCGGGTCACCCTCGCCCGCATCGGTACGACGAAGCAGGGCCGCCCCCTCCAACTGGTCCGCCTGGGCAGGCAGGGCGCCCCGAACAAGGTGCTCCTCATCTGCAGCCAGCACGGCGACGAGCCGTCAGGCCGCGAGGCCTGTCTCTCCAAGGTCCGCGACCTGGCGTACACGAAGGACGCCGGCACCCGACGCTTCCTGGACCGCACCACCCTGCTCGTCGTGCCCACCGCCAACCCCGACGGCCGGGCCGCCGACACCCGCGGCAACAGCGACGGCATCGACGTCAACCGCGACCACCTCGCGCTCCGGACGGCCGAGGGGCGGGCCCTGGCCGCCGTGATCCGCGACCGGCAGCCCGATGTCGTCTACGACCTGCACGAGTACGGCGCCACACCTCCGTACTACGACAAGGACCTCTTCGACCTCTGGCCCCGCAACCTCAACACGGACGAGGCGGTCCACGACGAGGCCGAGACCCTGTCCCGGGCGTACGTCCGCCCCGCCGCACAGCACGCCGGGTACACGACCGGCACGTACGGCATCTGGACCGACCCCGTCACCGGCGATCCGATCAGACAGACCGCCGGTGACGGCCAGGAACGCATCCTGCGGAACATGTCCGGCATCAAGCACGCGGTCGGCCTGCTCATCGAGAGCCGCGTCGACGCGCTCGCGGACGTCGACGAGGCGACGAACAACCGGCGCCGGGTCAGCTCCCAACTGGCCGCGCTGAAAGGCCTGTTCGGCTTCGCCGACGAGCGTCGCGGCCGGATCGAGGCAGCGACCGGCACGGCCCGCCACGAGGGCTGGGCCGACACCGGACCCGTCTACGTCGGCGGCGCCGACAACGACCCGCCCGAACCCGTCGAGGTGATCCAGGACCCGCCCTGCGGCTACCGGCTCACCGACGCCCAGTACTCGGAGGTCAGGGACGAACTCGCCCTGCACGGAGTGCGGACCAAGGGCACCTACGTCCCCCTCCGCCAACCCCTGCGGGCCCTCGTCCCGCTGCTCCTCGACGAACGCGCCCCGTACCACCTCACGGTCGGGGAGCCCGACACCGACTGCTGAAGCGGCACCGATCAGCGGCACCTGTGGTACTCCGTAACCATGGTTTTCGGGAGAAGGTGCCGCAAATGACGGAAGATGTGAAGGAAAGGGGTGGCCGGGAAGGTCCCTCGGACGTTCCCGGCCCCCACACCACCGACCGCGTGGTGTTCGGCGTCACCGCCGTCATCACCGTGGCCTTCGTGATCTGGGGCTCGACGGCGACGGACTCGCTGGAGAGCGTCTCCACGAAGATGCTCAACGGCCTGATCCACAACGGTGGTTGGGCCTTCATGCTGGCGGCCTCCTGCTTCGTCGTCTTCGCCCTGTGGCTCGCGGTCAGCCGCTACGGCCGTATCCACCTCGGCGCGGAGGGCGAGGAACCCGAGTTCAAGACGGTGTCCTGGGTCGCGATGATGTTCAGCGCCGGCATGGGCATCGGCCTGATGTTCTACGGCGTGAGCGAACCGCTCTCGCACTACACGACCCCACCGCCGGGCACCACCCCCGCCGACTCCGCGGAACGCATGGAGACGGCGATGGCCACCACCCTCTTCCACTGGACGCTGCACCCCTGGGCGATCTACGCGGTGGTCGGCCTCGGCATCGCCTACAGCACCTTCCGCAAACGCCGCCGCCAGACCATCAGCGCGGTCTTCACCCCGCTCATCGGCGAGCAGCACGCCAACGGCACCGCGGGCCGGGTGATCGACATCCTCGCGATCATCGCCACCATCTTCGGCTCGGCGGCCTCCCTGGGTCTGGGCGCGCTCCAGATCGGCTCCGGATTCCAGGAGCTGGACTGGATGGACGACGTGAGCGAGGGGCTGCTCGTCGCCATCATCGCCGTGCTGACCTTGGCCTTCGTGGCCTCGGCGGTCTCCGGCGTGGAGAAGGGCATCCAGTGGCTGTCGAACACCAACATGGTGCTCGCACTGATCCTCGCCGTGTTCGTGTTCATCGCGGGCCCCACGATCATCGTCCTCGATCTGCTGCCCACCTCGATCTTCGCCTACCTCGGCGACCTGCCCCAGCTCGCCGGCCGCACCGAGGCCAGCGGCGGCGAGGGCGTCGCGGCCTGGCTCGGCAGCTGGACCGTCTTCTACTGGGCCTGGTGGATCTCCTGGACGCCGTTCGTCGGCATGTTCATCGCCCGCATCAGCCGCGGCCGCACCATCCGGCAGTTCGTCGGCGGCGTCATCCTCGTGCCCAGCGCCGTCAGCCTGGTCTGGTTCGCGGTCTTCGGCGGTACGGCGATGAAGCTGAAGGAGGGCGGCGCGCTCCGCGGTGCCGACACCCCCGAGGGGCAACTCTTCGGAGTCCTCCAGGAGTTCCCCATCGCGACCGCCACCAGCCTGCTCGTGATGATCCTGGTCGGCATCTTCTTCGTCTCGGGCGCCGACGCCGCCTCCATCGTGATGGGCACGCTCTCCCAGCGCGGCGCCCTCGAACCCGGCCGCTTCGTCGTCGTGTTCTGGGGCATCGTGACCGGGGCCGTCGCCGCCATCATGCTGCTCGTCGGCAGCGGTCAGGGTGACGCGCTCACCGGCCTCCAGAACCTCACGATCCTGGCCGCCGCGCCCTTCGTCCTCGTGATGATCGGCATGTGCGTCGCCCTCATGCGCGACCTGCGCCGCGACCCGGTCATCGTGCGCGGCGAGATGGGCTCCGAGGCCGTGGAACTCGCCGTGATCGAGGGTCACAAGAGGTACGACGGCGACTTCGAGATCAGGGTCGGCCCGGGCGCCGGCACGGAGACGGAGGGCGACCCCCTGGGCCACGACCACGGTTAGGGCCCGCCGGGAGAGCGGTACCGCGCCCCTTTCGGGGTGCGGTACCGCGCCCCTTTCGGGGTGCGGTACCGCACCGGAACTCACCAAGACCGCTGGGGCGGATCAGGAGGCGGCCGGCCCCGCCGCCGCCTCCGCGCAGCCCCACGCCACCGTCACGCCGGCTCCACCGTGCCCGTAGTTGTGCACCAGAGCCCTTCCGTCCGGCAGCGGTACCCGCTCGAGGCGCACCGCGTCCCGCACCGGCCGCAGCCCCACCCGGTGCCCCAGCACCCGCGCCCCGGCGATCTCCGGCCGCAGCGCCGCACACCGCCGTACGATCGCCTCGGCCACCGCCGGATCCGGCTCCGTCGACCAGACCCCGTCGTCCGCCGTACCGCCCAGCAGGAGCCGGTCGCGATGCGGGAAGCAGTACGCCATCTCCCCGTCCGCGTCGGTCGACACGACCCACGTCCGGATGCCGGGATTCGCCACGACGACCAACTGCCCTCGCACCGGCCGCACGGAGGCGTCCGGCACCAGCTCCCGCGCGCCCGGCCCCGTGCAGTTGACCACCACGGGCGCCTCGACCGACACGAGGTCGGACACCGTACGCGTCTCGATCGTCCCGCCCGCGTCGAGCAACCGCTGCCGCAACCAGGGCAGATGGACCGTCATGTCGACGAGCGGCAGCCGTGCCCACAGCCCCGACCCGGCGTACTCCTCGGCCGTGGCGGCCCGCAGACCCGGCAGCCGCTCGCCCGCCCAGGCCGTGGCCTCGTCCAGGTCCGCCTCGCCGAGTACTCCTTCGACCATGCGTACGCCGGTGCGGTCCGGGTCCGCCGCGAGCGCCTCGTACACCTCCAGCGAGCGCAGCGCCCACGCACGGGCCGGCGTGACCGGCTCGATCCGGTACGGCCACCACAGCGCCCCCGCAACCCACGAGGTGGTGCGCTCGACAGGATCCCGGGTCCACACCCGCACCCGCCTGCCGCGCTCGGCCAGGACCACGGCCGTCGTCAGCCCGATCACCCCACCGCCGACCACCACGACATCGCCGCTCGGCTCACTGTCCACACCGGGACGTTAGCGGAATGTCGTATGCCGTGCGCAGAGCGCGCTTGCTGCGGGAATACTCACAGCATGTCTGCCGAGTACGCGACCTTCGGCCTGGCACCGGCGATGCGTGCCGGTGGAGTCCTTGTCAACGGTGAGTACCAAGTTCACCGGGACTTCATGGACTTCATCGTCGACGGACGACCGCTGCTCTTCCAACTCTCCGACCTCGACGCCGTCTCCCCACTGGCCTCCGACGTACCACCCTCGATCTTCACCGCCCAGGTCCGCAGCCTGCTGCTGGAGACGGACGCCCCGCTTCCGGGCGGGCGCTACGTCATATACGGCTGTCCCGAGTGCGAGGACCTCGGGTGCGGTGCCGTCACCGCCGTGATCGAGAAGGAGCACGGCGACTTCATCTGGCGGGACTTCGCCTGGCAGACCGACGACAACGCCGACCTGGAGCGCAACGGCTACCACGGCATCGGCCCCTTCCGCTTCCGCGGCCCCGAGTACCGACAGGCCCTGGACTCCCTGCTCGGCCCCGCCTCCGCGAGCCCGCGCCGCCGCGTCCTGCTGATCGGCGCCCGCGTCGCCCTCCTCGCCAAGCTCGCCGCCGCCCTGCGCACCATCGGCATCGGCGCCGACATCACCCAGGACGCCGAGGGCGTGCCCGCCGACGAACTGCGCGCCTACGGTGCCGTCGCCTTCGGCCGTGCGGTGGCTCAGCAGGAACGTGCCGCCGTACGCCGGTCCTTCGAACGCGCCGGCGTCGAGGTGGCCTATGTCGACGGTCTCGCCCCGATAGTCCCCCTCCTCGTCGCCCAGATCGAGCACGCCCTCGACCGCAGCCCGCAGGAACAGCGCCGCCTGACCCGGCTGGTCGCCGCCGACGGCGAGGCGGGCGTCGAGGTCACCTCGCCGTGCCGGGTGCGGCTCACGGCGTACCGCCTCGACCGGCTCTTCCGCACCCACGCCCAGGAGGTCTTCGACGGGGTTCTGGAGGCGGGCCGGCATCGCATCGCGCTGGACGCGAGGGCGGTGAAGGGGGAGTCGTTCGTGGTGGCGCGGACGTCGGGGGGCGTGCTGGTCGAGGCGATGGCGCATTGAGGGCCCCCGCCTCGGCGGGGGCCCCGGGCACTCAGGAGAACAGCAGGCGCCAGGTCAGCGGACCGGGGGTGCCGTCGGCGTCGCCGCGCAGCTCCTTGCGCGACTTCTGGAAGGCCCGCACGTTGAGCTGGTCCGCCTCGCCCCACGTCTTGCTGGGGCCGACCCTGTAGTGGTCGCCGAAACCGCGCTTCACCAGCTGCTTGCCGAGCTGGAGGACGTACTTGTTCGAGGCGCCGGTCACGAAGTGCTTGCGTCCCGGGAACGCGGGGATCTTCGGCTTGGCGGGCGTGGTGGGCGCGGGGGTGTCGTCGTCCACGTCCAGCTCGGCCTTGGCGTACTTGAGGAGTGCGGCGAAGTCGATCGCGCCCGGGTCGCCGTGGTCGTTCTCGACCACGTGGAGGTGCCCGCAGATCCCCTTGAACTTGTTCCACCCCGCGACCGTCATCCGGGCCCCGTTGCCCTTGCCGAACGAGCTCGGGTACGCGGGCCACTCCTTCGGCCCCGACAGCGGCACACCGTGCTGCTCGTGCATCCAGGCCAGGAAGCCGGCGACGGCCTGCAAAGCCCAGTCCGGGGCCTCGGGCCAGTAGATGTGCGCCTGGCCCGCGGCCTTCCACTTCTTGTGGGTCTTGGGATCGCAGGTGCCGACCAGCTCGACCTGGCACACGTTCGCGGTGTTGGTCTCCGCGCCGCCCCGCAGATTGACCAGCGCCCTGGACGAGGTCTCGATGTCGAAGTGCTGGAACCACTTCAGCTTCTTGGCGTCGAAGTCCGGCACCGCCGTCAGGTTCGGTGCGGAGCCCCCGCCGCCGTAGCCGGGCAGGGTGCGGCCCTCGGTGGTGTGCAGGACGACGACGTCGACCTCCATCGGATCACCGCCGAAGTCGTCCTGGTACCAGTTCGCCCGGCTTGCGCCCGGATAGCGCTGGGGACCCGTCTTCGTACTCATCGCAGAACTCCTGAAGGGGTGACGTGGGTCGGATGACCATGCGGTGCAAGGAAGTTGACCGTAAAAGTACGGCCAACCGGGGGAGGTCGGTGCGTGTCGCCGTCGCTTCGCTGCCGTCGCGTCGTCGTCCCGCCGTGCCGGAGGCCCGGCCCCTGGCACGGAATCCGCGGGAAGCCTCCTCGGGCACCTCGCTAGGATCGATCCCCTCATGACTGCCACACTCGTCGCCAAGAATCTCGCCGCCGGCCACGGCGACCGCTCCCTGTTCGCCGGGCTCGACCTCGTCGTCGCGCCCGGTGACGTCATCGGGCTGGTCGGAGCCAACGGCGCGGGCAAGTCCACCCTGCTCAGGCTGCTCGCCGGGCTGACCGCGCCGGAGGAGGGCGAGCTCCGGCTCTCCCCGCCGACGGCGACCGTCGGCCACCTTCCCCAGGAACCGGAGCGCCGCCCCGGTGAGACGGTCCGGGAGTTCCTGGCCCGCCGCACCGGCGTCGCCGAGGCCCAGCGGGTCATGGACGAGGCGACCCAGGCCCTGGTCGACGGGGCGCCGGGCGCGGACGACGCGTACGCCACGAGCCTGGAGCGCTGGCTCGACCTCGGCGGCGCGGACCTCGACGAGCGCGCCGCCGAGGTCGCCGACTCACTGGGCCTGGCGGTGGACCTGGACCAGCCGATGACGTCCCTGTCCGGCGGCCAGGCGGCACGTGCGGGGCTCGCGTCGCTGCTGCTCTCCCGCTACGACGTCTTCCTCCTCGACGAGCCGACCAACGACCTCGACCTGGACGGCCTGGAGCGCCTGGAACGCTTCGTGAGCGGCCTGCGCGCCGGCACGGTCGTCGTCAGCCACGACCGCGAGTTCCTCACCCGCACGGTCACCAAGGTCCTCGAACTCGACCTCGCGCAGGGACAGATCAACATCTACGGCGGCGGCTACGAGGCCTATCTGGAGGAGCGCGACGTGTCCCGCCGGCACGCCCGCGACGACTTCGAGGAGTACGCCGACAAGAAGGCGGCCCTCCAGGACCGGGCGCAGACCCAGCGCTCGTGGATGGACAAGGGCGTCAAGAACGCGCGCCGCAAGGCGGGCAACGACAACGACAAGATCGGCCGCAAGTTCCGCAGCGAGGCCAGCGAGAAGCAGGCCGCGAAGGCCCGGCAGACCCAGCGCATGATCGAACGCCTGGAGGTCGTCGAGGAGCCGCGCAAGGAGTGGGAACTGCGCATGGAGATCGCCTCGGCGCCGCGCTCGGGGTCGGTGGTGGCGACCCTGCGGGAGGCGGAGGTCCGCCGCGGCGACTTCGTGCTCGGGCCGGTGACCCTGCAGATCGACTGGGCGGACCGGGTGGCCGTCACCGGTGCGAACGGCGCCGGCAAGTCGACCCTCCTCGGGGCACTGCTGGGCCGCGTCCCGGTCGACGCGGGCACCGCCTCGCTGGGCTCCGGCGTCCTGGTCGGCGAGGTCGACCAGGCCCGCAAGCTGTTCCACGGCACCGAGTCACTGCTGGACGCCTTCTGCGCCGCGGTCCCCGACACGGAACCGGCCGAGGTCCGCACCCTGCTGGCCAAGTTCGGCCTCAAGGCGAACCACGTCCTGCGCCCGGCGGCCACGCTCTCCCCGGGCGAACGCACGAGGTCCGCCCTGGCCCTGCTCCAGGGCCGGGGCGTCAACCTCCTGGTCCTCGACGAACCGACCAACCACCTCGACCTCCCGGCCATCGAGCAGCTGGAGTCGGCGCTCGACGCCTACGAGGGCACACTGCTCCTGGTGACTCACGACCGCCGCATGCTGGACGCGGTCCATGTCACCCGCCGTCTGGAGGTCGCGGACGGCAAGGTGACCGAACGCTAGGACCGGTGGCGCAGCAGCGCGCAGACGAGGTTCTCCTGGACGGCGCGCATCCGGCGCAGCAGGTCGGGCTTCTGGGCCTGGTTGATCTGGGTGGTGACCGAGAACGTCAGTGACCGCTGCCCGTCCGGCGTGGCCGCGATCAGCTGGGTGTAGCCGAGGGTGTTGCCGGTGTGCCCCAGCATCACGCCGCAGCGGGTGGTGTAGCGGAAGATCCCGAGCCCCGCGTCGTTGCGCCCGGGCCCCTTGGGCTCGGAGTTGCCGGGGATCCAGGCGCGCTGCTGCTCCACGACCTGCGGGCCGTACAACCGCCCTTCGGCGTAACCGCGGATGAAGCGCGTCATGTCGGAGGGCGTGGAGACGATTCCGCCCGAGGCCCACACGCCGGACATGCCCAGGACCTCACTCACGTCCACGGGCGGGTCGGGCGGGATCACGTCGTAGCCGTGCAGATACGGCTTCGGCATCCGGTACCCCTGCGGCAGGCTGGTGTCGCGCAGGCCCAGCGGCCGGTACACCAGCTTGTGCAGCAGTTGTTCGTACGGGATGCGGGTGGCCGCCTCCGCCATCAGGGCCACGGCGATGTTGTCCGAGTTGGAGTACTGGTACCGGGAGCCCGGCTCGAACCGCAGGGGTTCACCGGCGGCGAAGTCCAGCAGCTTGCGGGAGTCGAAGCGGTGCCGGGGGTCGGCGAGGACGATCTTCAGGAACCCGGCGCTCCGAGAGTAGTCGGGCAGGCCGCTGGTGTGGTGCAGCAGCTGGCGCAGTGTCACGGCGTGCCAGGCCTTGGGCAGGTGGGGCAGCCGCTCACCGAGGGTGTCGTCGAGGTCCAGGGTGTTCCAGTCGACGAGGGAGAGCGCGACCGCGCCGCTGAAGGCCTTGGCCGTACTGGCGATACGCATGTGGTCGTGGGGCGCGGGCCGACGACCGGTGTCGACATCGGCGACCCCGGCCTTGAGGACCCGGCTGTTCCTGCCGTCCCGGAGTACGGCGATGACGCCGGGCGGACCGCCGGGCGCGTCGACCAGGTCCTCGAGCTGCCGCTGGAGCCCGTTGTCGGGGCGCGGTCCGGGAGGCGTGCCGGCGACGGCGGCGGTCGGTGACAGTGCGGCCAGAGAGGCCGCGATCAGGGCGACGGCCGTGCGGCGACGGAATCTGGAGGGGACGGACATGGACTCTCCGGGGCAGGCGGGACGGGGCGGACTGACCCGCCCAGCTTCGCCCCGCCCGGATCCGGGCAGCCGGTCAAGCTACTGCACCTGGCGCAACGGGAAGGGCGCGAAGCGCCCTCCCCAGGGGCGCGGGGCCGCATCGATATGCGGCTCCGCCGCGCGAGCGCGACCAGCCACGACGGCCCCGCGGTTTCCCCGCGACCCGATCGGCGAAGCCGTCAGCGCTTGCCCTTCTTCGGATCGACCAGCCCGGCCTTGCGCAACGCATCCGCCATCGCGCTGTTGGCCGGCGGCGGCGCCGCCTGACGCGAACCGCCCCCCTGAGCACCACGGCCACCGCCTTGGCGCTGCTGGCCCTGCTGTCGCTGCTGGGGCGGACGTCCGCCCCGCTGCCGGCGCTCGCCCCCGCCACCCTGCTGACCCTGCGGAGCCGCTTCGTCGTCCAGCCGCAGCGTCAGCGAGATCCGCTTGCGCGGGATGTCGATGTCGAGAACCTTCACCTTGACGATGTCACCCGGCTTCACCACGTCCCGCGGGTCCTTCACGAACGTCTTCGACAGCGCCGAGACATGCGCGAGACCGTCCTGGTGGACACCGACGTCGATGAACGCCCCGAAGGCCGCCACGTTGGTGACGACGCCCTCCAGCACCATCCCGGACGTCAGGTCGGAGATCTTCTCGACGCCCTCCTTGAAGGTGGCCGTCTTGAACGCGGGCCGCGGGTCGCGCCCCGGCTTCTCCAGCTCCTTGAGGATGTCGCTGACCGTCGGGAGACCGAACGTCTCGTCCACGAAGTCCTGCGGCCGCAGCGACCGCAGCACACCCGTGTTGCCGATGAGCGCGGCGACCTCCTGGCCCGCCGTCTTCACCATGCGCCGGACCACCGGATACGCCTCGGGGTGCACGCTGGACGAGTCCAGCGGGTCGTCGCCGCCGCGGATCCGCAGGAAGCCCGCGCACTGCTCGTAGGCCTTCGGACCCAGCCGGGCCACCTTCTTCAGCGCGGTGCGCGAGGTGAAGGGACCGTTGGAGTCGCGGTGCGCCACGATGTTCTCGGCGAGGCCGGAGGTGATGCCGGAGACCCGGGCGAGCAGCGGGGCCGACGCCGTGTTGACGTCCACCCCCACGCCGTTCACACAGTCCTCCACCACCGCGTCCAGCGAACGCGACAGCTTCACCTCGGACAGGTCGTGCTGGTACTGGCCGACACCGATGGACTTCGGGTCGATCTTCACCAGCTCGGCGAGCGGGTCCTGGAGACGGCGGGCGATGGACACGGCGCCGCGCAGCGACACGTCCATGTCCGGCAGTTCCTGCGAGGCGAAGGCCGACGCCGAGTACACGGACGCGCCCGCCTCGGACACCATCACCTTGGTGAGCTGCAACTCGGGGTGCTTGGTGATGAGTTCACCGGCGAGCTTGTCGGTCTCGCGGGACGCCGTGCCGTTGCCGATCGCGATCAGGTCGACCGCGTGCTCCTTGGCGAGGCGGGCCAGCTTGGCGATCGCCTCGTCCCACTTGTTGGCCGGGACGTGCGGGTAGATGACGTCGGTGGCGACGACCTTGCCGGTGGCGTCGACGACGGCGACCTTCACGCCCGTCCGGAACCCGGGGTCCAGGCCGAGCGTCGAGCGCGTGCCGGCGGGGGCGGCGAGCAGCAGGTCGCGGAGGTTGGCCGCGAAGACGTTCACCGCCTCGTCCTCGGCGGCGGTGCGCAGCCGCAGCCGCAGGTCGATGCCGAGGTGCACCAGGATGCGGGTGCGCCAGGCCCAACGGACCGTGTCCTTGAGCCATTTGTCGCCGGGGCGCCCGCGGTCGGTGATCTGGAACTTGTGGGCAACGATCCCCTCGTAGGACGAGGGCCCTTCGGTCGCCTCCTCGGGCTCCAGGACGAGGTCGAGGACCTCCTCCTTCTCGCCGCGCAGCATCGCCAGGACGCGGTGCGAGGGCAGCTGCTTGAAGGGCTCGGCGAAGTCGAAGTAGTCGGCGAACTTGGCGCCCGCCTCCTCCTTGCCGTCCTTCACCTTGGCGGCGAGGCGCCCGCGCACCCACATGCGCTCGCGCAGCTCGCCGATCAGGTCGGCGTCCTCGGAGAACCGCTCGGTGAGGATGGCCCGAGCGCCGTCGAGCGCGGCCTGCGGATCGGCCACGCCCTTGTCGGCGTCGACGAACGCGGCGGCAGCGGCCAGCGGTTCGACGCCCGGGTCCGCGAGCAGGCCCTCGGCGAGCGGCTCCAGACCGGCCTCCCGGGCGATCTGGGCCTTGGTCCTGCGCTTCGGCTTGTACGGCAGGTAGATGTCCTCGATGCGCGCCTTGGTCTCCGCGCCGCGGATCCGCGCCTCCAGCTCCTCGGTGAGCTTGCCCTGTTCGCGGACCGACTCCAGGATCGCCGTCCGCCGCTCCTCCAGCTCCCGCAGATAGCGCAGCCGCTCCTCGATCGTGCGCAGCTGCGCGTCGTCGAGCATCTCGGTCGCTTCCTTGCGGTAGCGGGCGATGAAGGGCACCGTCGAACCGCCGTCGAGCAGCTCCACGGCGGACTTGACCTGCCGCTCCCGAACGCCGAGCTCCTCGGCGATCCTTCCTTCGATGGATCCGATGTCGATGGGCTCGCGTGTCGTCACGATGCCGTACCGCCTTCTCACAGAGGTTGCGCGGCAATTGTGGCAGGTGGCACCGACAGTCGGGGATCAGGGCGCGGACATCAGGCCCGGCGACTCCGTGTGGAGCCCGAGGCACCGCCGAACAGCCGGGCCAGCGCCCGGAAGGGCAGCGTCACGACGGTGGCTATGGCGCCGCCGATCTGCCGGAGCACGTCTGCGATCGCTCGGAACACGAACTTCCCCTTTCGTCACCCGGCCACGCGACCGGGGAAGCCCGAGTACCTCGTCACCGCCCCGGCATGCGTCCAGTGCGCGGAGGCGCCGCCCTGAGACCGACCCGACGCGCGGAGATGACACCTGTCCGAAGACGCCGCCCGACATGCTTTGGCTGTTCACAGACGCCGCCCCGACACGCACCCCGGCGCTCAGGCCCGCCCCGCCATGCGCCCAGCCGATACGCCCCGCCCCGCCATGCGCCCGGTGCTCAGACGGCCGGCCCCGACACGCTCCGCTGCCACGGCGCACCGTCCAGCCCCGCCCCCGACGCTCAGCCCTTCCCGATCAGGTCCGCCGGATATGCCCCCGCCGCCAACGCCGCCCGTGCGAAGCCCGCCCCGAGTTCCGTCAGTCGTGCCACGCCCGTGGCGCCGAGGTGCTCGTACGGTGCCCGGTCCAGCCGGTCCGTCTCGTTCTCGATCTCCTCGCGCAGTGCCGTGCCGCGCTCGGTCAGCTCACCGGCCTGGTCCAGGAGCCCGCGGTCCCGGAGCCGTCCGACCGCCGCGTCCCATTCGTCCTGGCTCCAGCCGCGCGTGGTGAGCACCCACTTGGGGCTCATGCCCTTGCCGGTCGCCGTGTGGGCCACCATGGCCTCCAGGCCGCCCAGCTCCGCGGCCGTCAGCGCGGCGAGATGGCCGTCGCCCCGGTGCTCGCGCAGCAGGGTCGCGGCATGGAAGTACGCCAGGTGCGGCTCCTCGGGCACCGGCAGGTCCGCGTGCGCCGCGTACAGCGGACGAGCACCTCGCGAACAGGCCTCGGTGGCGCGCAGCGCCAGCTCCGCGGCCTCCGCCATCTCCGGTGACAGAAGCGTCTGCGCGCCGAGCAGCCGCCGCAGCGCCGCGTCTACGCCACGCACGCGTGCCGCGAGGACGGCCTCGGGCGAGGCCATGGCCCACACAGCGGGGACGTACCGGGCCACGAGCTCGTGCTTGTAGTTGGAGAACGTCGCCGTCACCGTCCCGGCGCCCACCGGCCCCATGGCGGCGGCCCGCACCGCGAAGTTGGCGGCCCTGGGGTGCGTGATCCCGATCCCGGCCAGCTCCTTGCCCAGTTCGGGCGCGAAGTAGGAGGTGGCGTGCAGGGAGTTGAGCACGTTCGCGCAGCGGCGGACGGCCCGGAGCTCGATGGCGGCGGTAGTCATGCCCGGCAGGTTACCAACCGCTTGGTATGTCATCCAGGGCCGGGAAGGACGTGGCAGGAAAGGTGGGGTACTCGTCATTGCGGCCGTCCGCGGGCCCGCCCAGAATCGAGTGCATGACGCAGCGAACCGTCCTCGTCGTCCTCTTCGACGACGTGCAGAGCCTCGACGTCACCGGCCCCCTGGAGGTGTTCGCCGGTGCCGAGACGCACACCCCGGGCACGTACCGCATCCGTACGGCCTCCCTGGACGGCGCCCCCGTGCGCACCTCCAGCGGCCTGACCCTCGTACCGGATCTGGCTCTCACGGACGCGCCCGCCCCGCACACCCTCCTGGTCCCGGGCGGTCAGGGCACCCGCCGTCCCGACCCGCGTCTGACCGGCTGGCTGCGCGAGAACGGACCGCGCGCCGAGCGCCTCGTCTCCGTGTGCACCGGAGCGATCCTGCTCGCCGAGGCGGGCCTGCTGGACGGCCGCCGCGTCACGACCCACTGGGCGTACTGCGACACGCTCGCCCGCGACCACCCGGCGATCGACGTCGAACCCGACCCGATCTTCATCCGGGACGGAACGGTCGCCACCTCCGCCGGCGTCACCGCCGGAATCGACCTCGCCCTCGCGCTGGTCGAGGAGGACCTGGACCGGGACGTCGCCCTCGCCGTCGCCCGCTATCTGGTGGTCTTCCTGCGCAGACCGGGCAACCAGGCCCAGTTCAGCGCCCAGCTGGCCGCGCAGACCGCGCAGCGGGAGCCCCTGAGGGAGGTCCAGCAGTGGATCACCGAGCATCCGGACGGTGACCTGAACGTCGAGTCGCTCGCGGCCCGCGCCCGCCTCTCGCCCCGCCACTTCGCCCGCGCCTTCCAGGCGGAGACGGGCATGACCCCCGGCCGCTACGTCGACCGGGTCCGCCTCGAACACGCCCGCCGCCTCCTGGAGGAGACCGCCGACGGCGTCGAGGAGATCTCCCGCGCCAGCGGCTACGGCACCTCCGAGACCATGCGCCGCGCCTTCGTCAAAGCCCTGGGAACGCCACCGGCCGAGTACCGCCGCCGGTTCCGCCCGGCACCTGCCCACTGAGACACCGGTCGCTTCCCTCCGGCATCCGCCCACCGAACCGAAAGGATCCCGATGCAGATCGCCATCGTCCTGTTCGACCGTTTCACCGCCCTCGACGCCGTGGGACCGTACGAGACCCTCGGCCGCCTCCCGGACGCGGAACTGTTCTTCGTCGCCGAGCGGACGGGCCCCGTCCGCTCCGACACCGGCAACCTCGCCATCACCGCCGACCGCACGCTCGCCGACGTGCCGAGCCCGGACATCGTGATCGTCCCCGGCGGCCCCGGACAGACCCCGCAGATGGAGAACGAGATCCTCCTGGACTGGCTGCGCACCGCCGACGCCACCAGCACCTGGACGACATCCGTGTGCACCGGATCGCTGCTGCTGGCAGCCGCCGGACTCCTCGACGGCCGCCGCGCGACCTCCCACTGGCTCGCCCTGGACCATCTGAAGCAGTTCGGGGCCGAGCCCACGGGGGAGCGGGTCGTCCTCGACGGCAAGTACGTCACCGCGGCCGGCGTCTCCTCCGGCATCGACATGGGGCTCACGCTGCTCGGCCGGATCGCCGGCGACGAACACGCCCAGGCCGTACAGCTGTTCACGGAGTACGACCCGCAGCCGCCCTACGACGCCGGCTCGCCCCAGAAGGCTCCAGCGCACCTCGTCGAGGAGTTGCGCTCCAAGAGCCGGTTCACCCCGAAGTAGTCCAGGTGAAGCGCGGCTGCCTGCGCTCCAGGAACGCGGCGACGCCCTCCGCGGTGTCGCCGTTGCCGCGTGCCTGCTCGGCCCAGTGACCGTCCCGGTCCACGACCCCGCCCGCGAACTCCTTCGCCGCGGCCTGCGTCAACTGTGAACGGGACACCAGGATCCGGGTGAACTCCGCGACCCGCTTGCCCAGTTCGCCCTCCGGCAGCACCTCGTCGACCAGCCCGCTGCGCAGCGCCCGATCGGTGTCGATCAACTCGCCGGAGAACAGCAGGTACTTGGTGGCGGCCGGACCCACCAGTGCCACCAACCGCCGGGTGGAGGAGGCCGGATACACGATCCCCAGCTTGGCCGGGGTCACCCCGAACAGCGAACCCTCCTGCGCGAACCGCAGATCGCAGGCCGCCGCGAGCTGTGAACCGCCGCCCACGCAGTGCCCGCGGATGGCGGCCAGCGTCGGCTTCGGAAAGGCGGCGAGCGCCTCCTCGGCCGCCATCGCGAGCCCCTGCGCCTCGTCCGGCGACCCCCGCAGTGTGGAGATGTCGGCGCCGGCGCAGAACGTCCCGCCCTCCCCGGTGAGCACCAGGGCCCGTACGTCCGGGTCGGCGGCGAGGGTGTCGAGCAGCGGCGGCAGCGCCCGCCACATCGCGGCTGTCATCGCGTTGCGCTTGGCCGGATGGTGGATGACGACGGTGGCGACCGAATCGGTCACGCTGTACAGCAGCTGGGGCTCCATGGCCGGATGCTAACCGCCCCGACGCTCGTCCGACCGGGGAGGGGTTCCGTGCGAGGAGGCGCCGATGGACAGGGACGACCTGCGGGCGGCGTATCGTCGGCACGGTCTCCGCACGGCTCGCCGCCGAGGACGACACACGGAGCGCAAAGGACGACGCGGTCGCCCAACCCGTACAACCCGAATAGTTCGCGAACACGGCAAAAGTGGGACACGGGCAGTCTCATAGTCGACCGTGTCATGCGAGAGCGATCACAAACGCTCGATATCTGCTGACTTCTGTTCAGTCATCCGGCGCGGAGCGACTCGCTGCCAACACTCGACGTGTGGTGACAATCGAGCGCAAGGGTGGCGACCGGACAATGGAGAACCATGGGCGCGGGTCCGGCCCACGCCCAGCAGCCGGCGAGGTCGAGGAGCCGGCCCTCGGTCCGCCCGGACCACTGCCGTACGAGGGCGTCTGGCGGTTCACCGCCCCCGCCGTCGACGTCTCGGTCCCGCAGGCGCGGCACGCCGTGCGGGACCTGCTGCTGCGCCAGGGCGTACCGGTCTCGGACGACCTGGTGCAGGGACTCCTGCTGATCGTCTCCGAACTGGTCACCAACGCGGTGCGGCACGCGGCCCTGCTGTCGCCGATGCTCGCCGTGGAGGTCGCCGTCGGCGCCGAGTGGGTGCGGGTGTCGGTGGAGGACAACCACCCCTACCGCCCGACCGCCCTGGAGGCCGACCACGGCCAGACCGGCGGCCGCGGGCTGCTGCTGGTGCGCGAGGTCACCCGCGAGGCGGGCGGCGTCTGCGATGTCGAGCACACGGCGAACGGCGGCAAGGTGATCTGGGCCGCCCTGCCGCTCGTACCCGCGCGGGTGCCCTAGGAAGCGGGCGTCACCAGCCGGCGGACGGGCCCGTCAGCTCCCTGACCGCGGGCCGGGCCGCGTCCAGCACCGTCATGAACCAGGACGAGAAGGTGTCCTTGGCATGCCGCTCCGCCAGCTCGGCGGGTGTCACGAAGACCATCTCGCCGATCTCCTCCGGATCCGGGCGCAGGGGCGACTGAAGCAGGCCCACGAAGAGGTGGTTGTACTCCTGCTCCACCAGGCCCGAGTCCGGGTCCGGGTGGTTGTAGCGGACCGTGCCCGCCTCGGCGAGCAGCGACGGGGAGGCGCCCAGCTCCTCGTACGTCCGCCGGGCGGCCGCCGCGAAGGGCGCCTCACCCGGATAGGGGTGGCCGCAGCAGGTGTTGGACCACACACCGGGGGAGTGGTACTTGCCCAGCGCGCGCTGCTGGAGCAGCAGCCGGCCCCGCTCGTCGAACAGGAACACGGAGAAGGCGCGGTGCAGTTGCCCCGGCGCCTGATGGGCGGCGAGCTTCTCCGCGGTGCCGATCGTGACGCCGTCCTCGTCGACGAGTTCCAGCAGAATCGCGTCAGCTGTGCCGTTCGACGGACTGTGCGTCGCGGTGGCAGGTGTGATCGGCATGCCCATCCTTCGCATCGGTTTTTCGCGCACCAAGTGTGCCGCACAAATACGGCACTACCGGCAGTTGATCGTGCCCGGCGCGGCGGACGGGGAACCGTCCGGGGTGGCGCTGTGGGGTGGAGGACGCAGCCGGCCACCGGATCGCTGCATTCCGTCTGAAACGTACTTTCGGGACGTTCGAGCGTGCTTGCGAAACTCTCAGTGGCAGAGCTTCGCCTCGTGCTCCGCGTGCCCGACCGGCTCCAGCTGGAAGGTGCAGTGCTCCACGTCGAAGTGGTCGCCCAGGCAGCCCTGGAGCTCGTGGAGCATCTTCTCGTGACCGATCGCACTCAGCACGTCCGAGCGCACCACCACGTGCGCGGACAGCACCGGCATCCCGGAGGTGATCGTCCAGGCGTGCAGGTCGTGGACGTCCTCGACGCCGTCGAGGGCCAGTATGTGGGCCCGTACGTCGTCCATGTCGACGTTCTTCGGGGCCGCCTCCAGCAGTACGTCGAGGGTCTCCCGCAGCAGCTTCCAGGTGCGCGGCACGATCATCAGGCCGATGACCAGGGAGGCGATCGGGTCGGCGGCCTGCCAGCCGGTGGTCAGGATCACCACCGCGGAGATGATCACCGCGAGCGAGCCCAGCGCGTCCGCCGCGACCTCCAGGAAGGCGCCCCGAACGTTCAGGCTCTCGGCCTGTCCGCGCACCAGCAGCGACAGCGAGATCATGTTCGCGACCAGGCCGATCGCGCCGAACACGATGGTCAGCCCGCCCTCGGTACCGGCGGGCGTCATGAACCGCTGGATCGCCTCGTACAGGACGTACCCGCCGACGCCGAGCAGCAGCAGACAGTTGGCGAGCGCGGCGAGGATCTCCGCGCGGGCGTAACCGAAGGTGCGCTTCCCGCTCGGCGGGAGGCTCGCGAAGTGGATCGCCATCAGGGCCATGCCGAGGCCCAGCGCGTCCGTCGCCATGTGCGCCGCGTCCGCGACCAGGGCGAGCGAGTCCGCCATGACGCCGCCGACGATCTCGACCACCATGACGGTGAGCGTGATCGACAGCGCGACCCGCAGCCTGCCGCGGTACGCCGCCGTCGCCGTACCGCCGGCCGGCGCATGCGAGTGCGCGTGCCCGTGATCGTGCCCAGCCCCCATGGAAGCCGCCTCCTGTGTGTCGACCCGGAACAGCCCGCCCGGGATCACAGTGAACTACGGGTGGGGGGTATGGGGCAACGCGGCACTGAACACCGTTGTCATGTGCCCTGACCTGCGGAAACGATCCGCAGGTCAGAACGCTCCCGATTCACCGGGCGTGGTGCAGCTGCCAGCCCCGCCACGCCGACTCGATCATCTCGTGCACCCCGCGGCGGGCCGTCCAGCCGAGCTCCTCGGCGGCCCGGGCGGCCGAGGCCACCGAGACCGGGGCGTCGCCGGGGCGGCGGGGCTCCACGACGGCGGGCCGCCGGTCGCCGGTGACCTCGCCGATGACGGTGACCATCTCGCGCACGGAGACGCCCTCGCCGCGGCCGATGTTGACGGTCAGGTCCCCGCTGCGGTCCCCGAGCCCTTGTGCGGCCGCCAGATGCGCCTCCGCCAGGTCGGCGACATGGATGTAGTCACGGATGCAGGTGCCGTCCGGCGTCGGATAGTCGGCGCCGAAGATCCGCGGGGCCTCGTCGCGGGTGAGCCGGTCGAAGACCATCGGCACGATGTTGAAGACACCGGTGTCCGCCAGCTCCGGCGTGGCCGCGCCCGCCACGTTGAAGTAGCGCAGGCACACCGTCGAGATGCCGTGCGCCTGGCCGGCCGCCCGCACCAGCCACTCACCGGTGAGCTTCGTCTCGCCGTACGGGTTCACCGGGGCGCACGGGGTGTCCTCCGTGATCAGCTCCGCGTCGGGGTTGCCGTAGACGGCGGCGGACGAGGAGAAGAGGAAGCGCTCGATCCCGGCCTCGGCGACGGCTTCGAGGAGCGTCGCCAGTCCGCCCACGTTCTCCTGGTAGTAGCGCATCGGCTGGGCGACGGACTCGGCGACCTGCTTGCGCGCGGCCAGGTGCACCACCCCGGTCACCTCGTGCTCGGCGAGCACCCGCTTCAGCAGAGCGGCGTCCAGCGACGAACCCCGTACCAGCGTCACGTCCGCGGGCAGCCGTGCCGGGATCCCCGCCGACAGATCGTCCAGCGCGAGGACGCGTTCCCCGGCGTCCGTCATGGCCCGCGCCACGTGGGCCCCTATGTATCCCGCTCCACCTGTGATCAGCCATGTCATGGTCGCCCACCCTATGCCGAGGTGATGGTGGGCCCCGCAATGTCCCGGATGCCCGGTCCGCCGGCCCGCGGTTTGTGGGCGAGGCCTGTGATCACCCATGATGATCGCGGCAAAGGCCGGGGGAGACGGCGTTGATCGGCCCGTGAACGGGCGGTGAACGCAGGCTTCCCGGCATCCGATAGCCTCTGCCGACATGCCGCCCGGGCGCGCCGAGCCACGCCGAGGGGCGCCCCCACCATGCAGATGACCGGCGCCCCGCGTCGGCACCCAGGGAGTGAGTTCGGTTGTCGACCGCCATCCTCACCGGTCAGCCGGTCCCCGGATCGTCGATCGAGGGCGATCTGCGGTCGCTCGGCTTCGACGTCCGGGTTGCCTCGGACGCCGCCGACGCCGAGACGCTCCTCGCCCAGGTCCCGGGCGACCAGCGGGTCGCCGTGGTCGACGCCCGCTTCGTGGGCCACCCGCACGCCCTGCGCCTCGGCCTCACCGACCCCCGCTTCCCGCTCGCCGCGATCTCCGGCGCCGTCACCGCCCAGCCGGCCGGGCGGCAGGCCCTGACCCGTGCGATGGCCCGGGAGAGCAGCGCCGGCGGCGGGACGACGGTCGCCGTCGACAGCCTCGCCGACCGCATCGTCACCGCGCTGGACACCGAGAACGCCGGTGTCCACCACCCCGAGCTCGGCAGCCTGGTCGCCGCCGTGCCCGCCGACCCGCAGGCCCGCAACGAGGCACGGCAGGCCGTCGCGGACGTCGACGACGAAGCCGTACGCCTGAAGTCGGCCGTGAAGTCCCGCGACGGTTTCTTCACCACTCACTTCATCAGCCCCTACTCCCGCTACATCGCCCGCTGGTGCGCCCGCCGGGGCCTGACCCCGAACCAGGTCACCACCGCCTCCCTGCTCACCGCCCTGATCGCGGCGGGCAGCGCGGCCACCGGCACCCGGGCCGGCTACATCGCCGCCGGCGTCCTGCTGATCGCGTCCTTCGTCCTGGACTGCGTCGACGGCCAGATCGCCCGCTACTCCCTGCAGTACTCCACGCTCGGCGCCTGGCTCGACGCCACCTTCGACCGGGCCAAGGAGTACGCCTACTACGCCGGTCTCGCGCTGGGCGCGGCCCGCGGCGGCGACGACGTCTGGGCGCTGGCGCTCGGCGCGATGATCCTGCAGACCTGCCGGCACGTCGTCGACTTCTCCTTCAACGAGGCGAACCACGACGCCACCGCCAACACCAGCCCCACGGCGGCGCTTTCGGACAAGCTCGACAGCGTCGGCTGGACGGTGTGGATCCGCCGGATGATCGTGCTGCCGATCGGCGAGCGCTGGGCGATGATCGCGATCCTGACGGCGGCCACGACTCCTCGGATCACCTTCTACGCGCTGCTCATCGGCTGCGCGTTCGCGGCGACGTACACCACCGCGGGCCGGGTGCTGCGGTCGCTGACCCGCAAGGCCAAGCGGACGGACCGCGCGGCACAGGCCCTGGCGGACCTCGCGGACACCGGGCCGCTCGCCCAGCTGCTCGGGCGCTTCCTGCCGAGCAGGTTCCCCGCGCTGGCACCCGTCATCGCCGCGATCGGTGCCGTGCTTCTCGTACTGGCGGCCTGGATCGACGGGCCGGGCTGGTCGGTCGTCGTGTGCGCCGCCGTCTATGTACTGCTGTCCGCCGACGCCGTCTCGCACCCCCTCAAGGGCGCCCTCGACTGGCTGATCCCCCCGTTCTTCAGGGCGGCCGAGTACTGCACCGTCCTGGTCCTGGCGGCCAAGGCCGATGTGAACGGAGCCCTTCCTGCGGCTTTCGGGCTGGTGGCCGCGGTCGCCTACCATCACTACGACACGGTGTACCGCATCCGCGGCAACGCCGGCGCGTCCCCGGCCTGGCTGGTGCGCGCCATCGGGGGGCACGACGGGCGGACGCTGCTCGTCACCGTCCTGGCCGCCGCGCTCACCGCCTCGCAGTTCACGGTCGCGCTCACGGCTCTCGCCGTGGCCGTCGCCCTGCTGGTGCTCGTCGAGAGCATCCGCTTCTGGGTGTCCTCCGGGGCGCCCGCCGTACACGATGAAGGAGAACCCGCATGATCGGCCTCGTGCTGGCGGCCGGCGCCGGACGGCGTCTGCGCCCCTACACCGACAGCCTTCCCAAGGCTCTGGTGCCGGTGGGTCCCGCGGGCATAGAGGGCGAACCCACGGTTCTTGACCTCACTCTCGGCAACTTCGCCGAGATCGGACTGACCGAGGTCGCGATCATCGTCGGCTACCGCAAGGAAGCCGTGTACGAGCGCAAGGCGGCGCTGGAGGCGAAGTACGGCCTCAAGCTCACCCTCATCGACAACGACAAGGCCGAGGAGTGGAACAACGCCTACTCCCTGTGGTGCGGACGCGACGCCCTCAAGGACGGCGTGATCCTCGCCAACGGCGACACCGTCCACCCGGTCTCGGTGGAGAAGACCCTGCTCGCCGCCCGCGGCGAGGGCAAGAAGATCATCCTCGCCCTCGACACCGTGAAGTCCCTCGCGGACGAGGAGATGAAGGTCGTCGTCGACCCCGAGAAGGGCATGACGAAGATCACCAAGCTGATGGACCCGGCCGAGGCGACCGGTGAGTACATCGGCGTCACCCTCATCGAGGGCGACGCCGCCCCCGAGCTGGCCGACGCGCTGAAGACGGTCTGGGAGACCGACCCGCAGCAGTTCTACGAGCACGGCTACCAGGAGCTCGTGAACCGCGGCTTCAGGATCGACGTGGCGCCGATCGGCGACGTCAAGTGGGTGGAGATCGACAATCACGACGATCTCGCCCGCGGACGGGAGATCGCGTGCCTCTACTGACCCGGCTCATCCCCGCTCCGGTCGTCGTCGACATCCGTCCGGGTGCCCTCGACGACCTGGTGGGCGTCCTCGCCGACGAGCGCATCTCGCACTCCGGCAGGCTCGCCGTCGCCGTCAGCGGCGGCTCCGGCGCCCGGCTGCGGCAGCGGCTCGAACCCTCGCTCCCCGGCGCCACCTGGTACGAGGTCGGCGGCGGCACCCTCGACGACGCCGTGCAGCTGGCCAGTGACATAAAGGCCGGCCACTACGACGCGGTCGTGGGCCTCGGCGGCGGCAAGATCATCGACTGCGCCAAGTTCGCCGCGGCGCGCGTCGGCCTGCCGCTGGTCGCCGTACCGACGAACCTCGCGCACGACGGCCTGTGCTCCCCGGTCGCGACCCTCGACAATGACGCAGGCCGCGGCTCGTACGGTGTGCCGAACCCGATCGCGGTCGTCATCGACCTCGACGTCATCCACGAGGCCCCGGCCCGCTTCGTGCGCGCGGGCATCGGCGACGCCGTCTCCAACGTCTCCGCGATCGCGGACTGGGAGCTGGCCAACCGCGTCAAGGGCGAGAAGATCGACGGCCTGGCCGCCGCGATCGCCCGCCAGGCCGGTGAGGCGGTTCTCCGGCACCCCGGCGGCATAGGGGACACGGACTTCCTCCAGGTGCTCGCCGAGGCGCTGGTGCTCAGCGGTATCGCCATGTCGGTCTCGGGTGACTCCCGCCCCTCCTCGGGTGCCTGCCACGAGATCAACCACGCATTCGACCTGCTGTTCCCCAAACGCGCCGCCGCCCACGGCGAACAGTGCGGACTGGGCGCCACCTTCGCGATGTTCCTGCGAGGTGCCCACGAGGAGTCGGCGCACATGGCCTCCGTGCTGCGCCGGCACGGACTGCCGGTGCTGCCGGAGGAGATCGGCTTCACCGTGGACGAGTTCGTCCGCGCCGTGGAGTTCGCTCCGGAGACCCGGCCCGGCCGGTACACGATCCTCGAACACCTCGACCTCAAGCCCGACCAGATCAAGGATCTCTACGTCGACTATGTCAAGACCATCGGTAGCTGAACTCCGTCCGGTCGTGCACCCCGCAGGGGTGAAGGACCGGCGCAGCGGTGAGCACTGGATGGGGCGCCTCTACATGCGCGAGGTGTCCCTGCGGATCGACCGCTACCTGGTCAACACCAGGGTCACGCCCAACCAGCTCACGTACCTGATGACCGTCTTCGGCGTCCTCGCGGCCCCGGCACTTCTCGTGCCGGGGATCCCGGGGGCCGTGCTCGGTGTGGTCTGCGTGCAGATGTATCTGCTGCTGGACTGCGTCGACGGCGAGATCGCCCGCTGGAAGAAGCAGTACTCGCTCAACGGCGTCTACCTGGACCGGGTCGGCGCCTACCTGACCGACGCCGCCGTGCTGGTCGGCTTCGGTCTGCGCGCCGCCGACCTGTGGGGCAGTGGCCGGATCGACTGGCTGTGGGCCTTCCTGGGCACCCTGGCCGCGCTCGGCGCCATCCTGATCAAGGCGGAGACCGACCTCGTCGGTGTCGCCCGGCACCAGACCGGCAAGCCGCCGGTCCAGGAATCGGCGTCCGAGATGCGCTCCTCCGGTATGGCACTGGCCCGCAAGGCCGCCGCCCTGCTGAAGTTCCACCGGCTGATCCTCGGCATCGAGGCCTCCCTGCTGATCCTGGTCCTGGCGATCGTCGACCAGATGCGCGGCGACCTCTTCTACACCCGGCTCGGCGTCGCGGTCCTCGCAGGCATCGCGCTGCTCCAGACCCTGCTGCACCTCGTGTCCATCCTCGCCTCCAGCAGGCTGAAGTGAGCGGCATGAAGGTCGGCGCGGTCATCATCACCATGGGCAACCGCCCCGACGAACTGCGGGCCCTGCTCGACTCGGTCGCCAAGCAGGACGGCGACCGCGTCGAGGTGGCCGTCGTCGGCAACGGCTCGCCCGTCCCGGACGTCCCCGAGGGCGTCCGCACGGTCGAGCTGCCCGAGAACCTCGGCATCCCCGGCGGCCGCAACGTCGGCATCGAGGCCTTCGGCCCCGGCGGCCGCGACGTCGACATACTGCTCTTCCTCGACGACGACGGCCTGCTCGCGACGCACGACACCGCCGAGCTGTGCCGCCAGGCCTTCGAGGCCGACCCCGAGCTCGGCATCATCAGCTTCCGCATCGCCGACCCGGACACCGGCGAGACCCAGCGCCGCCACGTCCCCCGGCTGCGCGCCGCCGACCCGATGCGCTCCTCCCGGGTCACCACCTTCCTCGGCGGCGCCAACGCCGTACGGACGAAGGTCTTCGCCGAAGTCGGCGGTCTCCCGGACGAATTCTTCTACGCCCATGAGGAAACCGACCTGGCATGGCGGGCTCTCGACGCGGGCTGGATGATCGACTACCGGTCCGACATGGTGCTGTACCACCCCACGACCGCGCCCTCGCGGCACGCGGTCTACCACCGCATGGTCGCCCGCAACCGCGTCTGGCTCGCCCGCCGCAACCTCCCCGCCCTCCTGGTCCCGGTCTACCTCGGGGTCTGGATGCTGCTCACCCTGCTGCGCCGCCCCTCGCGGCCCGCGCTGAAGGCGTGGTTCGGCGGATTCCGGGAAGGCTGGACCACCGCGTGCGGCCCCCGCAGGCCGATGAAGTGGCGTACGGTGTGGCGGCTGACCCGACTGGGCCGGCCCCCGGTCATCTGACAAGCTCGAAACTGAGAGCACCACCGGGCCCGACCGAGGACCCCGGTTCATGCCCCCAGCCCGCACAGGCTGCGCATCTCGAGGACGAAAGTTTCCACTGGTGAGTGAGACAACGCATGACGGCGGAGTCGCGGTGACCGCGCCTCCGTCGCCCGACGAGGGCCTCACGGCGGCACAGCTCGCCGACAAGTACGGGCTGTCCGTGAGCGGCGCCCGCCCCTCGCTCGTCGAGTACGTCCGCCAGCTCTGGGACCGCCGTCACTTCATCCTCGCGTTCTCGCGGGCGAAGCTGACCGCCCAGTACAGCCAGGCCAAACTCGGCCAGCTGTGGCAGGTGGCCACGCCGCTGCTGAACGCGCTCGTGTACTTCTTCATCTTCGGTCTGCTGCTGGGCGCCCGGAAGGGCATTCCGCACGACATCTATGTGCCGTTCCTGGTCACGGGCGTCTTCGTCTTCACGTTCACGCAGAGCTCGGTCCTCGCCGGCGTGCGCGCCATCTCCGGCAACCTCGGCCTGGTCCGCGCCCTGCACTTCCCGCGCGCCTCGCTGCCGATCTCGTTCGCGCTCCAGCAGCTCCAGCAGCTGCTGTACTCGATGATCGTGCTGGTCGTGGTCATGGTGTCGTTCGGCAGCTACCCCTCTCTGTCCTGGCTGCTGGTGCTGCCCGCGCTGGTCCTGCACTTCGTCTTCAACACCGGCCTCGCGCTGATCTTCGCCCGTATGGGCAGCAAGACCCCCGACCTGGCCCAGCTGATGCCGTTCGTGCTGCGGACCTGGATGTACGCCTCGGGCGTCATGTTCAGCATCCCGGCGATGCTCGCCGACAAGGACATGCCGGGCTGGGTCACCGAGGTCCTGCAGTGGAACCCCGCCGCGATCTACATGGACCTGGTCCGCTTCGCGATGATCGACGGATACGGCTCGGAGTACCTGCCCCCGCACGTGTGGCTCTTCGCCCTCGGCTGGGCGCTGCTCGCCGGCGCGTTGGGCTTCGTCTACTTCTGGAAGGCCGAGGAGAGGTACGGCCGTGGCTGAGCAGCAGCGGGATCCCCGCCCCACCGTCATCGCGGACGACCTCCACATCGTCTACCGCGTCAACGGCGCCAAGTCCGGCAAGGGCAGCGCCACCGCCGCCCTGAGCCGCATCGTCAAGCGCGGCGAGGAGCGGGGGGTGCGCAAGGTGCACGCCGTGCGCGGCGTCTCCTTCGTCTCCTACCGCGGTGAGGCCATCGGCCTGATCGGCTCCAACGGTTCCGGCAAGTCGACCCTGCTGCGCGCCATCGCCGGCCTGCTGCCCGCCGAGAGCGGCAAGGTCTACACGGACGGCCAGCCCTCGCTGCTCGGCGTCAACGCGGCCCTGATGAACGACCTCACGGGCGAGCGGAACGTCATATTGGGCGGGCTCGCCATGGGTATGTCCCGGGAGCAGATCAAGGAGCGCTACCAGGAGATCGTCGACTTCTCCGGCATCAACGAGAAGGGCGACTTCATCACCCTCCCGATGCGCACCTATTCCTCCGGCATGGCGGCCCGTCTGCGTTTCTCCATCGCCGCGGCCAAGGACCACGACGTCCTGATGATCGACGAGGCCCTGGCGACCGGCGACCGCAAGTTCCAGAAGCGCTCCGAGGCACGCATCCGTGAACTGCGCAAGGAAGCCGGCACGGTGTTCCTGGTCAGCCACAACAACAAGTCGATCCGTGACACCTGCGACCGGGTCCTGTGGCTGGAGCGTGGCGAGCTGCGCATGGACGGCCCGACCGAAGAGGTCCTCAAGGAGTACGAGAAGTTCACGGGCAAGTAGTCCACCCGGGCCTGGACGCAGGGGCCACGACGCTTCGCAGGGCCCCGCCGGAACTGCTCCGGCGGGGCCCCGCGTCTGCAAAGGAAACGTCAACTTCGGTACGGCGTAGGAATCTTGAAGCCAATCGGTGTGTTCTTGTGATGTGCAGGACACCCCGACTCACCACGTTGAGTTGTACAACGTAAGCTGTACCGGTCCCGAATCGCGGCAAGTGGGGCGATAATGCCCGACACCTTCAGTTGGAGCGGCTGCGCGGCAGGCCGGGCGGCGTGTCCGAAATAGTGTGTATTGGGTCGGCGGTGTAGAACGGGAGATGTGACGGCTATGGCTACGGAAACTCCCCAGCTCAACGCATGTGCCGTCCCCGCTCCGGGCAGTCCGCGGTGACGGGAACCGACACGGGGCGTGCCCCGGATCCGGAGCGCGGCACGCTGGACAAGGCCGCGGGTGAGAACTTCCCCGTGGCTCCCTTCTTCCTGCCCCGGGCCTGGCGCACCGATCTCATGGCGGTGTACGGCTTCGCCCGCCTTGTCGACGACATCGGCGACGGCGACCTCGCCCCCGGCGGCGCCGACGCCCGTCTGCTCGGCGTGCCGGCCGAGGACGCCGAGGACCGGCTTCGGCTGCTGGACGCCTTCGAGGCCGACCTCGAGCGGGTCTTCTCCGGAGAACCCCGCCACCCCCTGCTGCGCCGCCTGCGACCGACGGTCCGCCGCTGCTCGCTCCCTCCCGAGCCCTTCCTCGGCCTGATCGCCGCCAACCGCCAGGACCAGCTGGTCAAGCGGTACGAGACCTACGACGATCTGCTCGCCTACTGTGAGCTGTCGGCCAACCCGGTGGGCCGCCTGGTCCTCGGCGTCACCGGCACCTCGACCCCCGAGCGGATCCGGCACTCGGACGCGATCTGCACGGCCCTGCAGATCGTCGAACACCTCCAGGACGTCGCCGAGGACCTCGGCCGCGACCGCATCTACCTGCCCGCCGAGGACATGAAACGGTTCCATGTCCAGGAGGCGGATCTCGCCACGAAGACCGCAGGCGCATCGGTGCGCGCACTGGTCGCGTACGAAGCACAACGCGCCCGCGGTCTCCTGAATGAAGGCGCCCCCCTGGTGGGTAGCGTCCACGGCAGGCTGAAGCTGCTGCTCGCGGGGTTCGTGGCGGGGGGAAGGGCGGCCATCCACGCGATTGCCGCCGCCGAATACGACGTACTTCCCGGCCCGCCCAAGCCCGGCAAGCTCCAGTTGCTGCGCGAGGTGGGCGTGACTCTGCGAGGAGAGGGGTGATCCGGACCGTGGAGGCCGAACCACACGTGTCCGCACCGGTACTCGCCGCCTACAGCTATTGCGAGGCCGTCACCGGACAGCAGGCCCGTAACTTCGCTTACGGCATCAGGCTCCTGCCGATGCCCAAGCGCCGCGCGATGTCCGCGCTCTACGCGTTCTCGCGCCGCGTCGACGACATCGGCGACGGCGCGCTGGACCACGATGTGAAGGCCGTCAGACTCGAGGACACCCGGGCGATGCTGGCCCGGGTCCGCGAGGGCGCGGTCGACGAGGACGACACCGACCCGGTCGCGGTCGCCCTCGCTCATGCCGCCGAGGCCTTCCCGATTCCGTTGGGGGGCCTGGACGAGCTCATCGACGGCGTCCTGATGGACGTACGCGGGGAGACCTATGAGACCTGGGACGACCTGAAGGTCTACTGCCGCTGTGTCGCCGGCGCCATCGGGCGGCTCTCGCTCGGTGTGTTCGGTACGGAACAGGGGGCGCGCGGCGTCGAGCGCGCGCCGGAGTATGCCGACACGCTCGGTCTCGCGCTCCAGCTCACCAACATCCTGCGCGACGTCCGTGAGGACGCCGAGGGCGGGCGCACCTATCTGCCGGCCGACGACCTCGCGAAGTTCGGCTGCTCGGCCGGGTTCAGCGGGCCGACGCCACCGGAGGGCTCCGACTTCGCGGGTCTCGTGCACTTCGAGGTGCGCCGGGCCCGCGCCCTTTTCGCCGAGGGCTACCGGCTGCTCCCCATGCTCGACCGGCGCAGCGGTGCCTGCGTCGCCGCCATGGCCGGCATCTACCGCCGGCTCCTCGACCGTATCGAGCGCGACCCCCAGGCGGTGCTGCGCGGCCGGGTCTCGCTGCCCGGACGCGAGAAGGCGTACGTCGCGGTGCGCGGCCTCTCCGGCCTCGACGCCCGGCATGTGACGCGGCGGACCGTCAGGAGGCGCGCCTGATGGACAATTCGGTCCAAGGTGATGCCGCCGGGGAAAAGTGGCACGCAACCCTCCGCTCAGGGAGCGCGTCCCTGACTGCAACGGTCGGCTGTGCACCGTTCAAACACCACAGCGGCCGGGCAGGGGAGGGTGCACGATGACCGACGGAAATCAGTCGGGGCGGGACGCGGTCGTGATCGGCGGCGGACTCGCCGGCATCACCACAGCGCTCGCCCTCGCCGACGCGGGTGTCCGCGTCACCCTTCTCGAAGGCCGGCCGCGCCTGGGCGGGCTCGCCTTCTCCTTCCAGCGCGGCGAGCTGACCGTCGACAACGGACAGCACGTCTATCTGCGCTGCTGCACCGCCTACCGCTGGTTCCTCGACCGGATCGAGGGCACCGCGCTGGCGCCGCTGCAGGACCGTCTCGACGTGCCCGTGGTCGACGTCGACAAGCCCGAGGGACGGCGGCTCGGCAGGCTGCGGCGCGACGCGCTGCCGGTGCCCCTGCACCTGGGGCGCAGCCTCGCCACGTATCCGCATCTCTCGCTCGCCGAACGGGCCAAGGTGGGCCGGGCCGCGCTCGCGCTCAAGGGGCTCGACCTCGCCGATCCGAACCTGGACGCACAGAGCTTCGGCAGCTGGCTGACCGCGCACGGTCAGTCGGCGCGTGCCGTCGAGGCCCTGTGGGACCTGGTCGGGGTCGCCACCCTCAACGCGGTCGCGGGCGACGCCTCGCTGGGGCTCGCCGCGATGGTGTTCAAGACCGGTCTGCTGTCCGACCCGGGCGCGGCCGACATCGGATGGGCGCGCGTCCCGCTGGGTGAACTGCATGACCGGCTGGCCCGCAAGGCGCTCGACTCCGCGGGCGTGCGTACCGAGGTCCGTACACGCGTCACCTCCATCTCTACTGACGAGAACGGGACTTGGAGCGTTCAGGTTCCCGGCGAGACGCTGCGCGCGGACGCGGTCGTCCTCGCCGTACCCCAGCGCGAGACGTACGACCTGCTGCCCGACGGCGCCCTCGACGCCCCCGAGCAGCTGCTCGCGATCGGCACCGCGCCGATCCTCAACGTGCACGTCGTGTACGACCGCAAGGTGCTGAACCGTCCCTTCTTCACCGCCCTCGGCACCCCGGTGCAGTGGGTGTTCGACCGCACCGACGCCTCCGGGCTCAGGGACGGGCAGTACCTGGCCCTGTCCCAGTCGGCCGCGCAGGACGAGATCGACGAGCCGGTCGCCGTGCTGCGCGAGCGCTATCTGCCGGAGCTGGAGCGGCTGCTGCCCGGCGCGCGCGGTGCCGAGGTGAGGGACTTCTTCGTGACCAGGGAGCGGACGGCGACGTTCGATCCCGCCCCCGGCGTCGGACGGCTGCGGCCCGGCGCCCGTACCAGAACCCCCGGCCTGTACCTGGCCGGTGCGTGGACCGCCACAGGGTGGCCCGCGACCATGGAGAGTGCGGTCCGCAGTGGTGTGAGTGCGGCGGACGCCGCGCTGAGCGCCCTGGGCCGGCCCCGCCCCAGCCGCCTCTTCGACATGGAGGAGGCGGCCTGATGCTCGATCAGCACGCGGCAGGCCCCCGCACCCCCGGTACCGCAACAAGAGGAGAGACTGTGCCCACTGTGCCCCCGGCCTCGACGGCTGCCGAGGCGGTGGACGTGACCGCGCTGCTGGAGCGTGGCCGAACCCTGGCCACTCCGGTACTGAGGGCGGCCATCGACCGCCTGGCCGCTCCCATGGACACCGTTTCCGCCTACCACTTCGGCTGGATCGACGCCGAGGGCAACCCGACCGCCGGCGACGGCGGCAAGGCCGTGCGCCCCGCCCTCGCGGTGCTGTCCGCCGAGGTCACCGGCGCCGCGCCCGAGGTCGGCATCCCCGGCGCCGTCGCCGTGGAGCTGGTCCACAACTTCTCGCTGCTGCACGACGACCTGATGGACGGCGACGAGCAGCGCCGCCACCGCGACACGGTCTGGAAGGTGCACGGCCCGGCCCAGGCCATCCTCGTCGGGGACGCCCTGTTCGCGCTGGCCAACGAGGTGCTCCTCGAACTCGGCACCGTCGCTGCGGGCCGCGCCACCCGGCGCCTCACCTCCGCCACTCGCGCCCTCATCGACGGACAGGCCCAGGACATCTCCTACGAGCACCGCGACCGCGTCAGCGTCGAGGAGTGCCTGGAGATGGAGGGCAACAAGACCGGCGCCCTGCTGGCCTGCGCCAGCTCCATCGGCGCGGTGCTCGGCGGCGCGGACGACCGCACCGCCGACATCCTGGAGAGGTACGGCTACCACCTCGGCCTCGCCTTCCAGGCCGTCGACGACCTGCTCGGCATCTGGGGCGACCCGGTCTCCACCGGCAAGCAGACCTGGAGCGACCTGCGTCAGCGCAAGAAGTCCCTGCCGGTCGTGGCCGCGCTCGCGGCGGGCGGCTCCGCCTCCGACCGGCTCGGCGAGATCCTCGCCGCGGACGCCAAGAGCAGCGACTTCGAGAACTTCTCCGAGGAGGAGTTCGCGGCCCGCGCCGCCCTCATCGAGGAGGCCGGGGGCCGGGACTGGACGGCCGGCGAGGCCCGTCGTCAGCACACCATCGCCGTCGAGGCGCTCGACGCCATCGACATGCCCGACCGGGTGCGGTCCCGGTTCACCGCGCTCGCCGACTTCGTCGTCGTACGAAAGAGATGATCACTATCGGTCGAATAGCCCTCGCGTAGTCGCCGGCCGGTGTCGCGGGAAACCGAGCACCGGCCGACGGCGGACCCACAGCAGAGCACCACATGCACACTGCACGAAGGGGAAGCCATGACAGCGACGACCGACGGAAGCACCGGGGCTCTGCCGCCCCGCGCTGCCGCGGCCAGCGAAACCGACATCGAGACCCCCGCGGCGGCCGGGGTACAAGAAGCCGCCGTACGCGCCGTGCAACGCGCCACGGAGTACCTGCTCGCACGGCAGGACTCACAGGGCTGGTGGAAGGGCGACCTGGAGACCAACGTCACCATGGACGCCGAGGACCTGCTGCTCCGTCAGTTCCTGGGTATCCGCGACGAGTCCACCACGCGCGCGGCCGGCCAGTTCATCCGCGGTGAGCAGCGCGAGGACGGCACCTGGGCGTCCTTCTACGGCGGACCCGGCGAACTCTCCACCACCATCGAGGCGTACGTCGCCCTCCGGCTGGCCGGTGACGCACCCGGCGAGCCGCACATGGCGAGGGCCTCGGAGTGGATCCGCGCCCGGGGCGGTATCGCCTCCGCCCGTGTCTTCACCCGGATCTGGCTCGCCCTGTTCGGCTGGTGGAAGTGGGAGGACCTGCCCGAACTCCCGCCCGAGCTCATCTACTTCCCGAAGTGGGTGCCGCTCAACATCTACGACTTCGGCTGCTGGGCCCGGCAGACCATCGTCCCGCTGACGATCGTCTCGGCGAAGCGGCCGGTACGGCCCGCCCCCTTCCCGCTCGACGAACTGCACACCGACCCGGCCGACCCCAATCCGGCCAAGCCCCTTGCCCCGGCGGCGAGTTGGGACGGTGCCTTCCAGCGTCTGGACAAGGCGCTGCACCAGGTGCGCAAGGTCGTGCCGCGCCGACTGCGCAAGGCGGCCATGAGCACCGCCGCCCGTTGGATCATCGAGCGGCAGGAGAACGACGGCTGCTGGGGCGGTATCCAGCCGCCGGCCGTGTACTCGGTCATCGCCCTCCATCTGGTCGGCTACGACCTCGAACACCCGGTCATGCGGGCGGGGTTGGAGTCACTGGACCGTTTCGCCATCTGGCGCGAGGACGGGTCCCGGATGATCGAGGCCTGTCAGTCGCCGGTGTGGGACACCTGTCTCGCCACCATCGCGCTCGCCGACGCCGGAGTGCCCGCCGACCATCCGCAGCTCGTCAAGGCCGCGGACTGGATGCTCGGCGAGGAGATCGTCCGGCCCGGGGACTGGGCCGTCAAGCGGCCCCAACTGCCCCCGGGCGGCTGGGCGTTCGAATTCCACAACGACAACTACCCCGACATCGACGACACCGCGGAGGTCGTCCTCGCCCTGCGCCGCGTCAGGCACCACGACCCGGACCGGGTGGAGAACGCGATCGGGCGCGGGGTGCGCTGGAACCTCGGCATGCAGTCGAAGAACGGCGCCTGGGGCGCCTTCGACGTCGACAACACCAGCCCGTTCCCCAACCGGCTGCCGTTCTGCGACTTCGGTGAGGTCATCGACCCGCCGTCCGCCGACGTCACCGCCCATGTGGTGGAGATGCTGGCCGTCGAGGGACTCTCGCACGACCCGCGCACCCGGCGCGGCATCGAGTGGCTGCTCGCCGAACAGGAGCAGGACGGCTCGTGGTTCGGGCGCTGGGGCGTCAACTACGTCTACGGCACCGGGTCGGTGGTGCCCGCGCTCACCGCCGCCGGCATCCCCGCCGCGCACCCGGCGATCCGGCGGGCCGTGGGCTGGCTGGAGTCCGTCCAGAACGACGACGGCGGCTGGGGCGAGGATCTGCGCTCCTACAACGAGGCCAGGGCATGGAGCGGCCGTGGGGCCTCGACCGCCTCGCAGACGGCCTGGGCGCTGATGGCCCTGCTGGCCGCCGGCGAGAAGGACTCCAAGGCGGTCGAGCGGGGCATCGCATGGCTCGCGGCCACCCAGCGGGAGGACGGCTCCTGGGACGAGCCCTACTTCACCGGTACCGGCTTCCCGTGGGACTTCTCCATCAACTACCACCTCTACCGGCAGGTCTTCCCGCTCACGGCACTCGGCCGGTACGTCCACGGAGAGCCGTTCGCCCAGGCGGGGGAGGCGTGAGATGACCACCCGGCCGGCCTCCGCCCCGCTGCTGATCGCCTGCGCGCTCGGCATCGAGCAGCTCGCCCTGCGCAGCGGCGACCGCGCCGGCGCCGACGGGCCGGTCACCGTGCTCCGCACCGGCATGGGCCCCAGGGCGGCCGAGCGGGCCGTCACCCGCGCCCTCACCGGTCCCGCTCTCGCCGACGCCGCGGTACTGGCCACCGGCTTCTGCGCGGGGCTCGCCCCCGGCATGCATCCCGGCGATCTCGTCGTCGCCGAGGAGACCCGGGATCCGGACGGAACCGTTCCCTGCGTCGGGACCGACCTACTCGTCAAGGAGCTGGTACGGGCGGTCCCCGGACGCACCGTCCACACCGGACCGCTCACCGGCTCCGATCACGTCGTACGCGGTCACGAACGGTCCGACCTGCTCGCGACCGGCGCGATCGCGGTCGACATGGAGTCCGCGGCCACGCTCCGCAGCGCTGTGCGGACGGGAGTACGCCCCGTTGCGGCCGTCCGGGTGGTAGTGGACGCTCCAGAACATGAACTCGTCCGGATCGGCACGGTGCGCGGTGGAATATCAGCTTTCCGCGTCCTTCGTTCCGTCCTTCCCGCTTTCTATGAATGGCACCGTTCCTTGCTGCTCCCCAGGAGGTGAGCCAGATGGCCATGCCGCTGCGTCAGTCCATCAAGGTCGCTACATACTTGGCCGAACAGAAGCTCCGCAAGCGGGACAAGTTCCCGCTGATCGTGGAGCTGGAACCCCTCTTCGCGTGCAACCTCGCGTGCGAGGGCTGCGGCAAGATCCAGCACCCGGCAGGCGTGCTGAAGCAGCGTATGCCGGTGGCGCAGGCCGTCGGGGCGGTGCTGGAGTCCGGTGCGCCGATGGTGTCCATCGCCGGCGGTGAGCCGCTGATGCACCCTCAGATCGACGAGATCGTGCGGCAGTTGGTGGCGAAGAAGAAGTACGTCTTCCTCTGCACCAACGCCATGCTGCTGCGCAAGAAGATGGACAAGTTCAAGCCCTCGCCCTACTTCGCCTTCGCCGTGCACATCGACGGGCTGCGTGAGCGGCACGACGAGTCGGTGGCCAAGGAGGGAGTGTTCGACGAGGCCGTCGAGGCGATCAAGGAGGCCAAGAAGCGCGGTTTCCGGGTCACCACCAACTCGACCTTCTTCAACACGGACACCCCGCAGACCGTCATCGAGGTGCTCAACTACCTCAACGACGACCTGCACGTCGACGAGATGATGATCTCGCCCGCCTACGCCTACGAGAAGGCGCCCGACCAGGAGCACTTCCTGGGCGTGGAGCAGACCCGCGAGCTCTTCAAGAAGGCCTTCGCGGGCGGCAACCGCAAGAAGTGGCGGCTCAACCACTCGCCCCTGTTCCTCGACTTCCTCGAGGGCAAGGTCGACTTCCCGTGCACCGCCTGGGCCATCCCCAACTACTCCCTCTTCGGCTGGCAGCGCCCCTGCTACCTGATGAGCGACGGGTACGTCCCGACGTACCGCGAACTCATCGAGGAGACCGACTGGGACAAGTACGGCCGCGGCAAGGACCCGCGCTGCGCCAACTGCATGGCGCACTGCGGCTACGAGCCCACCGCCGTCCTCGCGACCATGGGTTCGCTGAAGGAGTCGCTGCGCGCGATGCGCGAGACCGTCTCCGGAAACCGCGAGTAGTGCCATGACCGCCATTTCCTTGGGCGTCCCCGAGGTACCTGTCCGGCCGATCGCCGAGCGGCGCGTGTCGCGGCAGATCCAGGTCGGGCCGGTGGCGGTCGGGGGCGGGGCGCCGGTGTCGGTGCAGTCGATGACGACGACCCGTACGTCCGACATCGGTGCCACTCTGCAGCAGATCGCGGAACTCACCGCGTCCGGCTGCCAGATCGTCCGCGTCGCCTGCCCCACGCAGGACGACGCGGACGCCCTCGCGACCATCGCCCGCAAGTCGCAGATCCCGGTGATCGCGGACATCCACTTCCAGCCCAAGTACGTGTTCGCGGCGATCGAGGCCGGATGTGCGGCCGTACGCGTCAATCCCGGCAACATCAAGCAGTTCGACGACCAGGTCAGGGAGATCGCGCGGGCCGCCGCGGACCGTGGCACGCCGATCCGGATCGGCGTCAACGCCGGCTCGCTGGACCGCAGGCTGTTGCAGAAGTACGGGAAGGCGACACCGGAGGCGCTCGTCGAATCGGCGCTGTGGGAAGCGTCGTTGTTCGAGGAGCACGGCTTCAGGGACATCAAGATCTCGGTCAAGCACAACGACCCCGTGGTCATGGTCAACGCCTACCGGCTGCTCGCCGAGCAGTGCGACTACCCGTTGCATCTGGGGGTCACGGAAGCCGGTCCCGCCTTTCAGGGCACGATCAAGTCGGCGGTGGCCTTCGGGGCGCTCCTCAGCAGGGGCATCGGCGACACGATCAGGGTCTCGCTGTCCGCGCCGCCCGCCGAGGAGGTCAAGGTCGGCATCCAGATCCTGGAGTCGCTGGGCCTCAGGCAGCGGCGCCTCGAGATCGTGTCGTGTCCGTCCTGCGGGCGCGCCCAGGTCGACGTCTACAAGCTGGCCGATGAGGTCACGGCGGGTCTGGAGGGCATGGAAGTGCCCCTGCGGGTCGCGGTGATGGGATGTGTGGTCAACGGTCCCGGCGAGGCACGGGAGGCGGACCTCGGGGTCGCCTCCGGCAACGGCAAGGGACAGATCTTCGTCAAGGGCGAGGTCATCAAGACCGTCCCCGAGTCGAAGATCGTGGAGACCCTCATCGAGGAGGCGATGAAGATCGCCGAACAGATGGAGCAGGACGGCGTCGCGTCGGGGGAGCCGGCCGTCACCGTGAGTTGAACAGCACGGACCGAAGGGGGCCCGACGTGACGATTCTGGAGAACATCCGGGGACCACGTGACCTGAAGGCGCTGTCCGAGGCGGAACTCGGTGAACTGTCCGAAGAGATAAGGGAGTTCCTGGTCCACGCCGTGGCCAGGACCGGCGGACACCTCGGGCCCAATCTGGGGGTGGTGGAACTCTCCATCGCGCTCCACCGGGTCTTCGAGTCGCCTGTGGACCGCATTGTGTGGGACACCGGCCATCAGAGCTACGTGCACAAGATTTTGACGGGGCGTCAGGACTTCTCGAAGCTGCGCGGCAAGGGTGGTCTGTCCGGCTACCCGTCGCGTGAGGAGTCCGAGCACGACATCGTGGAGAACAGTCATGCCTCCACCGCGCTCGGCTGGGCCGACGGGCTGGCCAAGGCCCGCCAGGTCCAGGGCGACAAGGGGCATGTGGTCGCGGTCATCGGCGACGGCGCGCTCACCGGCGGCATGGCCTGGGAGGCGTTGAACAACATCGCGGCCGCCAAGGACCGGCCGCTGATCATCGTCGTCAACGACAACGAGCGTTCGTACTCGCCGACCATCGGGGGGCTCGCCAACCACCTGGCGACCCTGCGGACCACCGACGGCTACGAGAAGGTCCTGGCCTGGGGGAAGGACGTACTGCTGCGGACCCCGGTCGTGGGCAGCACGATCTACGAGTCGCTGCACGGTGCGAAGAAGGGCTTCAAGGACGCGTTCGCTCCGCAGGGCATGTTCGAGGACCTCGGACTGAAGTACGTCGGCCCGATCGACGGGCATGACATCGGGGCCGTGGAGTCGGCGCTGCGGCGCGCGAAACGCTTCCACGGGCCGGTCCTCGTCCACTGTCTGACGGAGAAGGGCCGCGGTTACGAGCCCGCCCTCGCCCACGAGGAGGACCACTTCCACACCGTCGGTGTGATGGACCCGCTCACCTGCGAGCCGCTCGCGCCCTCCAACGGGCCGTCCTGGACCTCGGTGTTCGGGGACGAGATCGCCGCGATCGGGGAGGAGCGGGAGGACGTCGTGGCGATCACGGCGGCCATGCTGCACCCGGTGGGGCTCGGCAAGTTCGCCGCGCGGTTCCCGGACCGGGTGTGGGACGTCGGCATCGCCGAGCAGCACGCGGCGGTGTCCGCGGCCGGGCTCGCGACCGGCGGGCTGCACCCCGTGGTCGCCGTGTACGCGACCTTCCTCAACCGTGCCTTCGACCAGCTCCTGATGGACGTCGCGCTGCACCGCTGCGGAGTGACGTTCGTGCTGGACCGGGCCGGTGTCACGGGTGTGGACGGGGCCTCGCACAACGGCATGTGGGACATGTCGATCCTCCAGGTCGTACCCGGCCTCAGGATCGCCGCGCCCCGCGACGCCGACCAGCTGCGCTCGCAGCTCAGGGAGGCCGTGGCAGTGGACGACGCGCCGACGCTCGTCCGCTTCCCCAAGGAGTCGGTGGGCCCACGGATCCCCGCGGTGGACCGCGTGGGCGGCATGGACGTGCTGCACCGCGGGACGCGGCCCGAGGTCCTTCTGGTGGCCGTCGGTGTGATGGCACCCGTCTGTCTCCAGGCCGCCGAGCTGCTGGAGGCCCGCGGTATCGACTGCACGGTCGTGGACCCCCGGTGGATCAAGCCCGTCGACCCGGCGCTGCCCGGCCTCGCCGCCGAGCACCGGCTGGTCGCCGTCGTCGAGGACAACAGCCGTGCCGCCGGTGTCGGTTCCGCGGTGGCCCTCGCGCTGGGCGACGCCGAAGTCGACGTACCGGTGCGGCGGTTCGGGATTCCGGAGCAGTTCCTCGCGCACGCCAAGCGCGGGGAGGTGCTCGCCGACATCGGGCTCACGCCGGTGGAGGTCGCCGGACGGATCAGCGCGAGCCTGGCGGTCAAGGAGGCCGAGGAGACGTTGGCCGCCAAGGAGGCCGAGACAACGTCGGCCGTCGGCGAGCAGACCGGCGGCCCTGTCAGGGAGAAGGCTGAATGACCACGGAGTTCGACCTCGGCAGACTCCTCGCCGAGCGCGGAGCCGAGCGCTACGAGCTGCACACCAAGTACCTGAACCACCAGCTCCCGCGCATGCTGCACACCATCGGCTTCGACAAGGTCTACGAGCGGGCCGAGGGCGCGTACTTCTGGGACGCGGACGGCAACGACTACCTGGACATGCTCGCCGGGTTCGGGGTGATGGGCCTGGGCCGTCATCACCCCGTCGTCCGCAAGGCGCTGCACGACGTCCTCGACGCCGAGCTCGCCGATCTCACCCGCTTCGACTGCCAGCCGCTGCCCGGGCTGCTGGCCGAGAAGCTCCTCGCGCACAGCCCGCACCTGGACCGGGTGTTCTTCGGCAACAGCGGTACGGAGGCGGTGGAGACCGCGCTGAAGTTCGCCCGCCGGGCCACCGGCAAGCCGCGGATCCTGTACTGCGACCACGCCTTCCACGGACTCACCACGGGCTCGCTGTCGGTCAACGGCGAGGACGGCTTCCGTGACGGCTTCGCGCCGCTGCTGCCCGACACGGCCGTACCCCTCGGCGATCTCGACGCCCTGGCAAGGGAGTTGAGGAAGGGCGATGTCGCCGCCCTGATCGTCGAGCCCATCCAGGGCAAGGGCGTCCACGAGCCCCCGCCCGGCTATCTGCGCGCCGCCCAGGAACTGCTGCACAAGCACAAGGCACTGCTCATCGCCGACGAGGTGCAGACAGGCCTCGGGCGGACCGGCGACTTCTACGCCTACCAGCACGAGGACGGCGTCGAGCCGGACCTCGTCTGTGTGGCCAAGGCGCTCTCCGGCGGCTATGTGCCGGTCGGCGCCACGCTCGGCAAGGACTGGATCTTCAAGAAGGTCTTCTCGTCGATCGACCGCGTCCTGGTCCACTCGGCGAGCTTCGGGTCCAACGCGCAGGCCATGGCGGCCGGACTCGCCGTGCTGTCCGTCATGGAGAACGAGCAGATCACCGCGAACGCCCGCGCCACCGGTGAGCTGCTCAAGAACCGGCTCGCGGCACTGGTCGACAAGTACGAGCTGCTCGCCGACGTCCGCGGCCGGGGTCTGATGGTCGGCATCGAGTTCGGCCGGCCCAAGTCCCTCGGTCTGCGCAGCCGCTGGACCATGCTGCAGGCCGCCCGCAAGGGGCTGTTCGCGCAGATGGTCGTCGTACCGCTGCTCCAGCGCCACCGGATCCTCACCCAGGTCTCCGGCGACCACCTGGAGGTCATCAAGCTGATCCCGCCGCTGACCGTCGGGGAGCGGGAGGTGGACCGGTTCGTCGACGCCTTCACGGACATCATGGACGACGCGCACGGCGGGGGCGGGCTGATGTGGGACTTCGGGAAGACGCTGGTCAAGCAGGCGGTGGCCAACCGGTAGTCGGTGCGATTTGCCTCTGAGGCAAGAAAATTGCCCTGGAGGCAAATCTCCGGCTGAATGGAGAGCATGAGCTCTCCGGAATCCGAGCCCGGCGACGTCCTGCCCGTCGTCGCGCCGCAGCTCCGCGCGCTGCGGCACCGCGCCTCCCTCACCCTGGAGGCCGCGGCCCGTGCCGCCGGGCTGTCGCCCGCCCATCTCTCCCGGCTGGAGACCGGGCAGCGCCAGCCCTCGCTGCCGATGCTGCTCGCGCTCGCCCGTATCTACGGTACGACCGTCTCGGAGCTGCTCGGCGAGACGGTCGCCGAACGGGACGCCGTCGTGCGCGCCGCCGACATGGAACCGACCGCCGCCGGCGGCTGGACCTACTGGCAGGCCGGTGCGCCCGGACGCGGCATGCAGGCGCTGCGCGTGCACGTCCCCCACGGCTCGCAGGGCGACATCGTGCGGGTCCACCCCGGCGAGGAGTGGCTGTACGTCCTCACCGGACGGCTGCGGCTGCGCCTCGGGGACACCACCCACCGGCTCGCCCCGGGCGACAGCGCGCACTTCGACTCGCTGACCCCGCACCGCATCGCGGCCCAGGACCCCGACGGGGTCGAGCTGCTCTTCGTCCACACCCTGCTGCAGAGCCCCACGGCCACGTTGTGCCTGGGCCCCACCCCTGGAGAGACGTCATGAAGGACATGGAGGAGAGGTTCCCGCGCGGCATCTGGGTGCGGCTGATCATCTACATCGCGGTGGGGCACCTCTTCGCGGCCTTCATCTACCTGCTGTTCGAGCTCGGGGCCAAGCAGTAGACCCGGCGGCCCTCAGTCGAGGAGCCGCTCGCGCAGCCGGTCCCGGAGCTGCGGGGTCAGGCCGAGGCCCTGCTCCAGGTAGGTGTCGACGCTGCCCCAGGTCTCCTCGATCGTCTCGAACGCGGCCTGGAGATACTCCGCGCGTGCGTCGAAGAGGGGGCCGAGCAGCTCCATCACCTCGGGGGAGTAGGCGGCGGTGGACTTGCTGCTGCGGTGCACCTTGTAGCGGCGGTGCTTGGCGTTCGACTCCAGGTAGTCCGCGACGATCGCGTCCCGCTCCACGCCGAGGGCGAGCAGCGTCACGGCGATGGACAGGCCCGCACGGTCCTTGCCCGCCGCGCAGTGCATCAGCGCGGGGACGCTCTCCTCGGCGAGGGAGTGCAGGACGTGGGAGTGCTCGTCGGTGCGCTCCTTCACGATCTTGCGGTACGAGGCGATCATCCGGTTCGCCGCCTTGTCGTCGCCGAGGATCTCGCGCAGCTGCTCGATCTCGCCGTCCCGGACCATCTTCCAGAACTCCGAGCCGTCCGCCGGGTCGCTCAGCGGGAGGTTCACATTGCGCACGCCCGGCAGCTCGACGTCGGGGCCCTCCAGCTTCTGGTCCGAGGCGTTGCGGAAGTCGAAGACCGTGTGCAGCCCCAGGGAGGAGAGGAACGCGGCGTCCTCGTCGGTCGCGTGCGCCAGGTGACCGCTGCGGAACAGCACTCCGTACCGCACCCGCCGTCCGTCCGCCGTCGGCAGACCGCCGACGTCCCGGAAGTTGCGGACTCCGGTCAGCTCGGGCTCGGTCGACGGGATCTGCTGCGTCACGGGGGCTCCTCCCAGCCGGTCCCGCCGCCACGGCTCGTCAGCGGGCACCTCCTCGACGATACGACATCGGTTCCTGGGGCAATCAGTTGTCCACAGGCGTTGCACCCTGGGCTCGCGGCCGTTGATGATGTTGGCACTTGAGCGCACCTGTTTGTATCTGTGAGGATTTGATGCTGGAGATCTCCGAAACCGGCCGTACCTGGCTTCTCTCCGGGCCTGCCAGCAGTTATGCCGTCCACCTCACCGGGGACGACGTCCTGTTGCACCTCCACTGGGGCTCGAGAATCGAGCTCGCCGACGCCGAGGAACTCGCCGCCCGTCCGCTGCCCGCCGAACGCGGCTTCGAGTCCCCGCTCGACGGTCGCGAGGAGTACCCCGTCGAGGGCGGCCCCCGCTTCGTGCGGCCCGCGCTGTCCGTACGGACCGACGAGCGGCGCGGCACCGAGTGGACCTTCGAGTCCCACGAGACCTCCGGCGACACGGAGGGCGACGAACTGCGGCTCCGGTTCCGCGACGGCGGGCTGGCGATCACGCTGCACTACCGGATGCGCGGCGATGTGGTGGAGCGCTGGGTGACCCTGGACAACCAGGGGCCCGGGACCGTGGAGCTCCTGCGCGCCGACTCCGCCACCTGGACCCTGCCCGACCGCGAGGACTGGCAGCTGTCCCATCTGCACGGCCGCTGGGCCGCCGAGTCCCGGCTGACCGGCGCGCCGCTCACCTACGGCGAGAAGGTCATCGGCAGCCGCCGCGGGCACACCGGGCACCAGTACCTGCCGTGGGTGGCGCTGGACACGGACGCCACCGAGGAGCGCGGCGAGGTCTACGGCTGCGCCCTCGGCTGGTCGGGCTCCTGGCGCATCGCCGTGGCCCAACTCTCCGACGCGCGCGTGCAGATCACCGGCGGGGTCGGACACGACGAGTCGGGCCTGCTGCGGCTGGCGACGGGGGAGTCCTTCACGACGCCCGTCTTCGCCGGCCTGTGGAGCGACGGCGGCTTCGGCGGGGCGAGCCGGGCCTGGCACGCGTACCAGCGGGCGTACGTCATCCCGGACGCCGACCGGGACCGGCCCGTGCTGTTCAACTCCTGGGAGGCCACCGAGTTCGACATCTCCGAGGAGCAGCAGGGCACCCTCGCCCGGCGGGCCGCGGCGATCGGCGTCGAGCTGTTCGTGGTCGACGACGGCTGGTTCGGCACCCGCACCAGCGACCGCGCCGGCCTCGGCGACTGGACGCCCAACCACGACCGCTTCCCGGGCGGCCTGAAGCCCCTCGCCGACTACGTGCACGCACTCGGCATGCAGTTCGGCATCTGGGTCGAGCCCGAGATGGTCAACCCGGACAGCGAGCTGTACCGGGCGCACCCGGACTGGGTTCAGCACCAAGCAGGACGAAAGCGGACGGAATTCCGCAATCAGCTCGTACTGAACCTCGCGCGCGAGGACGTCCAGGAGTACCTCTGGGGTCACCTCGACGCGCTTCTGACCAGCGCCCCGATCGACTATGTGAAGTGGGACTTCAACCGCAGTTTCACCGACGCGGGCTGGCCGGGCGAGCCCTACCCGCAGCGGCTCTGGATCGACCATGTGCACGCCTACTACGCCTTGTTGGACCGGCTGCGGGCCGCCCATCCGGGGGTCGCGTTCGAGTCCTGCTCGGGCGGAGGCGGCCGTATCGACCTCGGTGTCATGGGCCGCACGGACCAGGTGTGGACCTCCGACAACACCGACCCGCTCGACCGGCTCGCCATCCAGCACGGCTTCGGTCAGATCCACCCCGCGCGCGTGATGGCCGCCTGGGTGACCGACAGTCCGAACGCCATGCTCAACGGCCGGGTCAGCTCGCTGCGCTTCCGGTTCGTCAGCGCGATGGCCGGAGTGCTCGGTGTCGGCGGCGACCTCACGCAGTGGAGCGAGGAGGAGCTCGCCGAGGCCCGTGAGTGGGTGGAGCTCTACAAGGAGATCCGGCCCGTGGTGCAGCGCGGTGACCTCCACCGGCTGCGACCGCCGCGGGGCGGGCTCAGTGCCGTCCAGTACGTTCTCGGGGACGAGACCGTCGTGCTCGCCTGGCTCCAGGCGCAGAGCTACGGCGAGCCGGTGCCGGCGCTGCGGCTGCGCGGGCTCGACCCGACAGCGTCGTACGAATGCCTCGAAACGGGCGAAGTTCGCAGGGGTGCCGTATTGCTGCATCACGGACTTCGCGTCGGATTGCGCGGCGACCTGGATGCGGCAGTTCTCCGGCTGCGTCGCATCTGAGCCGTCTGTCCGAATTGGCGCCTTCCTTATCCTTCATTCCAACTCGCTCTGGAATAAGGGAAGCTGTGAATGTGCCACGTGAGGAGCGTCATACCCGTGACCGTGCGTCGCCCGTCATGTTCACGTAATTCCCGTTCTTTTCCAGGGGTTTTGCATGGCGGGAGGCGTGCGTAATGCACGCAGGGTGACCGGTAATTCTCACAGCGGATCAAGAGGAACGCATTCACGTGGAACCTCTCACTTGTCCCTTTGCGTCTTGCTCGCTTACGTTCGCCATCAATCCGGACGGACGCCCAATCCTGCCGCCGCCCGGGGACCGCACAACTCACCCGTGAACGGCAGGAGCGGGGGACCCACAGGTACAACCGCCTGTTCCGGTCTCCGGAACGGCTAGGGGTTAAGTCGCACTTCGGTGCGGCCGGGCATCTCCAGCCCGAACCCGACAGCTCACCTCGCAGGCGCCGGAGAGGAATTCGCCATGCCCGCGAAGGGTAAGCACCGCCGTCCGAAGGCCCAGCGCCTCACTCGCTCGATCGCCGTCGCCGGCACCGGTGGGGCCGCACTCGCCCTCCCGCTGATGGGTGCCGCAGGCGCCCACGCGGCCACCCCGCAGTCCGTTTCGGAAAAGGCCGTCCAGTCCCTTCCGGTCGCCGAGAAGACGGCCGCCGAGAAGAAGACCGCGGAGAAGAAGAGCGCCGCGAACACCGCGACCGTGCGCACCTATTCGGTGCGGTCCGGTGACTACCTCTCGAAGATCGCCGACGAGCAGAACGTCAGCGGTGGCTGGCAGAAGCTCTACTCGGACAACCGCGAGGCCGTCGGTTCCGACCCGGCGCTGATCCACCCCGGTCTGAAGCTCACCATCGGCAAGAAGGCCGCGGCGAGCACGGAGAAGTCCGCGGGGACGCAGAAGTCGGCGGAGACGCAGAAGTCCTCTTCCTCCGAGTCCTCCTCGTCGAACTCGACGACCGCGACGCAGAGCAGCGAGACGGCCGGCACCAGCAGCTCCAGCGGCTTCACCCTCCCCGTGGCCGGCGCCACCGTCGGTACCCCGTACCGGATGTCCGGCAGCATGTGGTCCAGCGGCTATCACACGGGCGTCGACTTCGTCGTCCCGACCGGTACCTCGCTCAAGGCCGTGGGTGCGGGCACGGTCGTCTCCGCCGGGTGGGGCGGCGCGTACGGCAACCAGGTCGTCATCAAGCTCGCCGACGGCTACTACGCCCAGTACGCCCACCTCTCCTCGCTCTCGGTCTCGTCCGGCCAGACCGTCACCGAGGGCCAGCAGGTCGGTCTCTCCGGCGCGACCGGCAACGTGACCGGCCCGCACCTCCACTTCGAGATCCGCACCACCCCGGACTACGGCTCGGACGTGGACCCGCTCGCCTACCTCCGTGCGAAGGGCGTCTCCGTCAGCTGACGCCCTCCCCTTGTGCCACCGAAGGCCGGATCCCGATCCCCGGGTCCGGCCTTCGGTGTTCGCTCTTGCGGTTTCATGATCACTTTATTGCGTTCTTGTGGCACGGCTGTCCAAAGCGTCGACAGCGAGGGGAAGGTGGGGACACAGTGATCTCCGTAGCGATGCAAGCGCTTTCTATCCGCATCATCCGGAGGTCCCCGTGCCCGGCGTCGACCGACGCACCGTCATCAAGGGCGCCGCAGCCGCGGCCGACGCGGACGACGCCGAACTCCACTGGCCGGAGGGCGCGACGCCCGACGCCCACGCCGGTACCACCTGGGGCGTGCCGTGGGCCCGCGGGGCGTACCGGCCGCAGCAGAGGTTCGGGCTGACGACCGCCGCCGCCGGCGACGACGTCCCCGTCCGGAGCCGGGTCACCGGCCACTGGCCCGACGGCTCGGTGAAGTGGACCGCGCACGCGATCGCGCCGGGCGCCCCGAAGGCCTCCGCGTACCGGCTCGCGGCGGGCAGCCCGGCGGCCCCGAGCGGAAGGTGCGCGTGGAACGCGTTCTGCACCGGCGGTGACAGCTACTTCCCGTCCAACGGCCGGAACCCGGTCACCGTCAAGACACCGGCCGTCCTGCGCGCCACCGAGGAGATCCCGTCATGAGACGTAGCTGCTTGATCGCGGCGGTGGCCGCGGGGCTGGTCATGGGAGCGGTGCAGCCGGTGGCGGCCGCCGGCGATGTCGTACGCCCCGACGACCGGCGCCTGGTCTACGAGGGTCACTGGGGTCGCACCGCCGAGGCGGCGACCACCGTCAACTCCGGTGCGCGGCTGCGCTTCCGCTTCACCGGTGACAGCGTCCACGCCCTCTTCGACGTCTCGTCGGCCACCGTGCCCGCGCAGATCTACGTATCGGTCGACAGCGGCCCGAAGCAGTTGTACGCCGTCGACCGGAACGACCTGGAGATCCGAGCGGCCGGACGGGGGCCGCACACCGTCGAGCTGTCCGTGAAGGACGTCTTCTCGCGGGCCGAGCGGTGGACACCGCCGCTGGAGACCGGTGTCGTGCTCACCGGTGTACGGGGCCGGCTGCTGGGCCAAAAGGGCCACCACGCAACGCAGTTGGCGTTCTACGGCGACTCCGTCACCCAGGGCGTCATGGCCCTGTGCGACGTGAACACCTCCGACTGCGCCGACGGTACGGCCGCCTATCCCACGCTGGTCGCCGACGCCCTGCACGCCTCGCTGACCCAGGTCGGCTTCGGGCGCCAGGGCGTGATCCAGACCGGTAACGGGGGAGTGCCGACGGCATCGGACGCCTACGGCTGGAACTACGCCGGGTCCAGGGCGGATTCGGACCGCAAGGCCGACGTGATCGTGGTGAACCAGGGTACCAACGACACCGCGTGGGGCCCGGACGAGTTCCGCGCCGCCTATCGCGCCTACCTCGACACGCTGCGGGCCGCGGCACCGCGTGCGCGCATCCTCGCGCTGCGGCCGTTCAACGGCGCGCACGCCGAGGACATCGCCGCCGTCGTCGCCGAACTCACCGACACCCGGATCGAGTTCGTCGACACGACCGACTGGCTCGCCCTGACGGACGGGGACTTCAACGGGACCGTCCACCCGAGCTCCCAGGGCCATCGCAAGGTGGCCGACCGACTGATCGCCCTTCTCGCAAAGGAGCGCTAGTGCACCGCCCCCACCGCCGAAGAACCGTCGCCGTCGCCTCGGCGGCCCTGCTGGCCGGGTTGTTCTCCGCACCCGCCGGACACGCCGAGGACGCCCCGCACCGGGTCGTCGAGAACCTCGACCGCGGACTGGTCGCCGTACCCTCCGGAGCGGGCACGTTCCTCAGTTGGCGGCTGCTCGGCACCGAGTACGCGCGCCACGGCAACGCCATCGCCTTCAACGTGTACAAGAACGGACGGCGGCTGAACCGCACGCCGGTCGCGCAGGGTTACGCCGAGATCCCGCTCGCGACCGCCGACGGCTACACCGTGCAGCACGCCTGGCCCGGCGACCTCGACGGCGACGGGCGGTACGAGATCGTCGTCAGCCGGCTCTCCGGCACCCGCGACAAGCCCGACCTGCTGGAGGCGTACACGCTGACCGGCGAGCGGCTGTGGCGCGTCGACCAAGGGCCCGGCTCGTACACACAGGTCGGCGGGAACGGCGCCAACGACCCGGCGCCCGCGGCGATCAGCGGCTCCACGGCGATCGGCGGCTACCGCAACGACGACAACGTCACGGTGTTCGACCTGGACGGTGACGGCAAGGCCGAGGTGCTGGTGCACACGGCCGACGGCACCACCTTCGCGGACGGCTCCAAGGTCGCCGCTGCCTCGCCCGCCGACCAGTTCGTCTCCGTCATCGACGGCCTGACCGGCACCGAGCGCACCCGCCGGCCCGTCCCCACCGACCTCGTCGCCGACGGACCCTCCGGCGGCCACTTCGGCATCGCCTACCTCGACGGCGAACACCCCAGCCTGGTCACGAAGTTGGTCACCAGGGTCGGTGCCAAGCGCGGCGCCTTCCGGATCCTCTTCCAGACGTGGGACTTCGACGGCACCGACCTGACGCAGCGTTGGAAGTACGTTGTCCCGTCCGCCGGTGGCGCGACCAGCTTCCACCAGATCCGCACCGTCGACGTCGACCTCGACGGCAAGGACGAGATCGCCGACGGCAACTACGTCGTCAACAGCGACGGCACGCTCCGCTACGTCGTCGACGGCGCCGGGCACGGCGACCGCTTCCACATCGCCGACCTCGATCCCGACCGCCCCGGTCTGGAGGGCTTCGCCATCCAGCAGGCCGAATTGGGAGTGATCCCGAACTTCCCCTGGTACTACTACGACGCCGACACCGGTGAGCGACTGGTCACCGGAGAGCACCCGGCGGACTGGGTCGACGACACGGACATCGACGTCGGCCGCGGCAGCACCGGCGACATCGACCCGGACCACCCGGGCTACGAGTACTGGACATCCACCGCCGACGTCACCGCCCCCGGCGCCGGCGTCCGCAACGTCCAGGACGGGAAGGTCTCCACGACCACGCCCAGCGTCAACTTCCGCATCTGGTGGGACGGCGACAAGGCCTCGGAGAACCTCGACCTCACGTACGTGGAGAAGTGGGACCCGGCGACCGAGACCACCTCGAAGATCTTCGAGCCGTCCGGCGTCGTCTCCGGCGCCCGCAACGCCACCCCGTTCTACGGCGACATCCTGGGCGACTGGCGCGAGGAGATCCTCGCCGAGACCGCCGACCACACCGCGCTGCGGCTCTACACCACCACCGAGCCGACGAGGACACGTATCTACACGCTCGCGCAGAACGCCGAGTACCGCCTCGGCTGGACCGTGCGCGGCTATCTGCAGTCGACGTACACCGACTACTACCTCGGCACCGAGACCCGTCGTGTGCCGAAGCCCTCGATCACCCTCCCGGAAGGAGCCGTCCGAAGTGACGACCACGCGTAGAGCCTTCGGAACCCTGGCGGCGGGCGCCGCCCTGGCCGCCCTCGCCCCGGCCACGACCGCCAGTGCTCACTCCTCGCACCGGCGCGGTCGCCTCATCGCCCACGACGACTTCCGCCACGGCCTCGGCCGGTGGGCCGTGGAGCTGGAGAAGGGCGGTACCGTCACCGCCTCCCGGGGCACCCTGGAGGTCGACGTACCGGCCGGCGCGACGATCTGGTTCAAGAAGCGGCTCGAGGGCCCCTACGTCATCGAGTACACGGCCACGCCCGTGTCCGAGGGCGGCGTCAACGACCGGGTCTCCGACCTCAACAACTTCTGGAACGCGGTCGACGCCCGTTCCCCCGAGGACCTCTTCGCCACCCAGCGGGGCGGGGCGCTGGCCGAGTACGACTACCTCCGGACGTACTACGTCGGCTACGGCGCCAACACCAACACCACGACCCGGCTGCGGCGCTACGTCGGTGAGGCCGGCGTCCGTCCGCTGATCTACGACTACACGGAGCCGCTGCTCGTGGCGAACGAGCCCCACCGGGTCCGGATCGTCTCCGACGGCTCCACCCAGCGGTGGTGGAACAACGGGCGGCTCGTCTTCGACCACACCGACCCCGAGCCCTACACGAGTGGGCACTTCGCCTTCCGGACGACGTGGAGCCACTTCCGTCTGAACGACTTCCGAGTGTGGCGGCTGAGCCCTCAACATCGCTGATCGGAGAGGTATTCCGGGCTTGGCCAACACTTTAGGAGTGGCTTATCTCACCGCCCGTCAACCCCTCCTTACGGTCGCGTAGGTCACATTCGAAGGTGAATCATGCCGGGTGTGGCAGACGATTCGAAGAGTGACAGCAGAAGAGTGATCGGGTCGTACGTTGCGGTGGGGGACAGCTTCACCGAGGGCGTCGGCGACCCCGGCCCCGACGGGGCGTTCGTCGGCTGGGCCGACCGGTTCGCGGTACTTCTCGCGGACCGGCGGCCCGAGGGCGCCTTCACGTACGCCAACCTCGCCGTCCGCGGCAAGCTGCTCGACCAGATCGTGGAGGACCAGCTGCCCAAGGCCGTGGACATCGGCCCGGATCTGGTCTCCTTCTGCGCCGGCGGCAACGACATCCTCCGACCAGGAACCGACCCCGACGAGGTCGCCGAGCGCTTCGAGCGGGCGATCGCCCGGCTCACCGAGACGTGCGGCACCGTGATCGTGACGACCGGCTTCGACACCCGTGGCGTGCCCGTGCTCAAGCACCTGCGCGGCAAGATCGCCACGTACAACGGACATGTGCGGGCGGTCGCCGACCGCCACGGCTGTCCCGTCCTCGACCTGTGGTCCCTGAAGACCATCCAGGACCGCAGGGCCTGGGACGGCGACCGGCTCCATCTCTCCGCCGACGGGCACACGCGCGTGGCGCTGCGCGCCGGTCAGGTGCTCGGCCTGGAGGTCCCGGCCGACCCCGACCAGCCGTGGCCTCCGCTGCCGCCGCGCGGCACGCTCGACGTGCGGCGCGACGACGTGCACTGGGCGCGCGAGTACCTGGTGCCATGGATCGGGCGGCGGTTGCGCGGCGAGTCCTCGGGCGACCATGTGACGGCCAAGGGCGCGCTGTCGCCGGACGACATCAAGATGCGGATCGCCTCGGTGGCGTGACGGCCGTAGGGGCCGTGTCGTGGAGGCTCGACCAGTGAGGTGACCGCGCGGGAGTGGTGCGCGGTCCGGTCCTGGGGCCGGTGTTGGGATGACGGCGCACCGTCACCCGACTCCCGGAAGGACCGGACGCGCATGCCCGTTCCCCGTACGACCGTCACGGCGATCGCCGTCACCCTCCTGGCCCTCGGCCTGCCCGCCGTCGCCGCACCCGGGGCCGCCGCCGCGGGCGGTGCCGTTCCCGCTGCGCACGTCACGTCGGCGCCCGCCACCGTCACCGTGACCGGCGAGGGCAGCGCCGTCGGAAAGCCCGACATCGCCGTGGTCGGCGCCGGGGTGGAGGCCACCGCCAAGACCACCCGGGCCGCGCTGAACGCGCAGAACGAGGCCGCCGCCGCACTGCTGAAGGCGGTGCGTGCCCAGGGGATCGCCGACCGGGACATCCGTACCGAGAACGTCTCCCTCAGCCCCGTCCACGACTACAAGGACGGGGCGTCGACGCTGACGGGCTACCGGGCCGCGCAGTCCTTCTCGATCAAGGTGCGCAAGGTGGCGGCCACCGGCGCCCTGATCACTGCCGTCACCGAGGCCACGGGCGACGCCGGCCGCGTCGACTCCGTCGTCTTCGACCTCGACGACCGCCGCCCGCTCCAGGCCCGCGCCCGCAAGGCCGCGTACCGGGACGCCCACGCCAAGGCCGCGCAGTACGCCGAGCTCGGCGGCCACCGCCTCGGCCGCCTCGTCTCGCTCAGCGAGGGCGGCACCGGGTACGTCCTCCCGATGCCACCGGTCTCCGGGGACGCGCCGGGCGCGGGCATCGGCGCGGTACCGCTCGCACCGGGGGAGATCAGGGCGACGGCCTCGGTCACGGCGGTGTACGAACTGGACTGAGGAACGCCCGCGTGCGGACCGGCCCGGGACGGCTACGCCCGGATCCACCGCCGCAGCGCCTCGACCGTGGACTCCGGCGACGAGTTGAAGCACAACCGGATCCCGGGCGCCTCCTCGGTGAGCACGTTGACCAGCCGTTCGAACAGTACGGTGTTCTCCGGCATCAGCCGTACGCCGCCTCCGATCATGGCCAAGCCGTACGCATCCGCTCGCAACTGCTCCCGGACGGCCGCCTCGGAGCGGTCCGGATCGGTGTCGATCAGACAGGGGACCACATCGAACCCCGCCTCGCGCAGCGCCGTGTGCGCCGCCTCGATCCGGGCGGTGAAGGCCACCTCGTCGACACCTTCGGGCATCCGGCTGTAGTCGAGCACCCGCGGGTGCAGTCCGACGGACAGCACCTTCGTCGTGCCGGGCAGGGGAGGTGAGGCAGTCGGTAAGACCACGGGCGGGGCCCTCTCTGTGGACGAGGTCGGATCCGGCTCTGCGGAGCGCCGCTCCATGGGCAGGGCCGGTGCGGCCCCTCAGCGCTCCTGTGCGCTCAACGTCCCGGCTCCCAGGCCGAGTTCCCGAGCCAGGGCCTCGTCCACCCATTCCTGCGCGCGGGACCGGGGCACGGCTCCCGGGTAGGACGTCAGCTGCACGGCGAGACCGTCGAGCAGGGCGGTGAGGCGCAGGGCCGTGCCGTCCGGGTCGGGGCAGTGGAACTCGCCCGCGGTCATGCCCTCCCTGACGACCTCGGCGATCGCCGCCTTCCACCGTCTGTCGAGATCCCGGGTGACCTCCTGCAGAGCGGGCTCGCGCAGCGCCGCCGCCCAGCCCTCGATCCACAGCCGCCAGCCCTTGGCCTGGCCGGTCGGGGCGTACCAGCGCACGGCCGAACGCAGCCGGCGCAGCGCGGTCGTGCGGCGGCCCAGCAGCTTGCGCAACTGTGCGAGGTCGTCCTCCGCGGCGTGCCGGAACGCGGCGGCGACCAGCTTCTCCTTCGTCGAGAAGTGGTACAGCACCAGCGCGTTGCTGACCCCGAGCGCCGAGGCCACGTCGGCGATCCTGACCGCCGCCACGCCCCGCGCCTCGATCTGCTCGACGGCGGCCCGCAGCAACTCCTCGCGCCGCTCGGCCACGCTCAACCGCACTCTCGCCACGCGGCCACCCTATCGAGGCAGATCCTCGGACCGCCGTGGGGCCGTGGCCATCGGAACGGCCGGAACAGCGTGGCTGCCACCGACGCCGGCCGGGGCGCCGCCGTGGCCGGCGCCACCGCACGCCGATGGTCCGAAAGGGCCGTCACGGCCGCACGCCGATGGGCCCGAAGACGCCGACCCCGGCCATCGGCCGATGCGCCGAAGACGCCGTCACCGGCCCGACCGAACCGCCGAGGGCAGCTGCCCTGGCGTCGGCCGAACCGCGACGGGCCCCTCTCGGCGGCAGGGCCGGGCTACCGGAGGCTTCTTGGGACTCACCCCGCCGAACCGCCGCACCGCCGGAGGCAACCGTCACCGGTACCACCCGAACCGTTCCGCGATCACCGGCAGCCGGTCCGCGACGATCGCGTGTGCGGCGGCGCGCGGTGACGTCCCGTCGGCCTCCGCGCGGGCCAGCATCAGCTCGACGAGAGCCCGCATGGCGCGGCGGGTGTGCGCGAACGCCTCCTCCGCGTCGGCGCCGATGTCGCCGAACAGGGTCCACCACCACCAGGCGTTCGTCCCGGAGTTCACGACCACGTCGGGCAGCACGGTGACGCCCCGCGCGGCCAGCAGCGCCTCCGCCGCGGGCAGGACGGGCATGTTCGCGGCCTCGACGATCCAGCGGGCGGTGATCCGCCCCTGGTTCGAGGCGTCGATCGCGTACGACACCGCCGCGGGCACCAGCACCTCCGCTTCGGCGGACAGCCAGGCGTCGCCCGGCAGTTCACGGTCGCCGGGGCGCAGTACGGCACGGTCCACGGTGCCGTAGGTGTCCCGCGCGGCGAGCAGCGCCTCGACGTCGAGGCCGGCGGGGTTGGCGATCGTGCCCTTGATGTCGGCGACGGCCACGACGTCGAGTCCCGCGCGCGCGAGGAACCGGGCCGTGGCTCCGCCCATCGTGCCGAGCCCCTGCACCGCGACCCGCGTCCCCACGTACGGCACCCCGGCCCGGTCCAGGGCCGCGAGCACCGACTCGGCGACCCCGCAGCCGCCCGCCAGTTCGTCGAGCCCGATGCCGTCCACCTCGACCGCGAACGCCTGGGCGAGCCGCCGCCGGGCCGCCGTCTCGTCGTCGAGCAGCGGGTACACGGCCTGGATCGAGGAGACGAGCCCCGCCTCGCTCGCCGCCCGGTCCACGAGGTCCTGGGTGAGGCCCAGGTCTTCGCCGGTGGTCCAGAGACTCTCGACGTACGGGCGCATCGCGCGCAGGAAACGCACGAGGATCCCGTACGAGTCCGGCTCCCGGGGATCGCAGTCGATGCCGCCCTTCGCGCCGCCCAGGGGGATGTAGCGGCCCTCGGGGTCGTAGTGCAGCGCTTCCTTCATCGTCATGCCGCGGGCCAGTCCGGTGACCTCGTCCAGGGTGCAGCCCTCGCGCATGCGCAGCCCGCCGCTGGACACGCCGCGCACCAGCCGGTCGACGACCAGGAAGCCCTGGCGGCCGGTGACGTGGTCGGTCCAGGTGAGCGACAGCAGGGGGGTGGTCATGAGGGCTTCTCCTGGTCGATTACTGAATGGTGAGTCAGTATCGGGAGACGGTCGGGGCGCTGTCAACGCGAGGGGAAACCGGTTGACGGGTCCGGAGTGCGGGCTGTTAGGTTCCCTTTGGGAACGTACTGGTCGGTCGGATGGGGGCGGGGACGTGGCGAACGTCGTCGAGTTGTCGTACTACCCGGTCAAGGGATGCGCCGGGATCTCGGCGAGCGAGGCGATGGTGACGCCGGCCGGGCTCGCCCACGACCGCGCCTTCATGGTCGTGAGCGACGAAGGGGTGTTCCGGACACAGCGGCGCGACCCGCGGCTCGCGCTGATCCTGCCCGGCATCGACGCCGCGGGCGAGCGGCTCACGCTGCGCGCGCCGGACCATGGCGAGGTGGCCGTCGACGTCGACACCACCGGAGCGCGCCGGCCCGTCGAGCTGTTCGGGAAGCCGTTCCGTGGCATCGACCAGGGCGACTCCGTGGCGCGGTGGCTCACCGACGTGCTCGGCGTCCCGAGCAGGCTCGTCCGGGTACCGCCGGAGCACGACCGGGTGACCGACGGCAGAACGCCGGGCACCGCGGGCTGGGCGGACAGCGGCGCGCTGCACGTGCTGTCGCGCTCCAGCCTCGACCTGCTCAACGAGAAGATCGCCGAGCGTGGCGGGGAACCCCTGTCGATGAACCGCTTCCGCCCCAACATCGTGATCGGCGGCTGGGACACCCCGCACACCGAGGACCGCGCCCACCGCATGCTGATCGGCGACACCGAGCTCGCCTACGCGAAGCTCGCCGTCCGCTGTGCCGTCACCCTGGTCGACCAGGAGCGCGGCGCCAAGGGCGGCCCGGAACCCGTCCGCACCCTGGCCGGCTACCGCCGCGGAGCCGTCGGCACCGTGTTCGGCGTGAAGTTCTCCGTGCTGCGGCAGGGCAAGATGGCGGTCGGCGACGAGGTGGACGTCACGGCGTGGGGCGCTTCCGAGGTGGCGTTCACGCGGCCGTGACCAGGGCGATCCTGGTTTGTCGGAGAGGCCGACCATAATGGAGTGCCTCACCGACTCCACCTGGAGGTACCGTGTCCGGTTTCCGTTCCCTGAGCTCCGGGCTCCGCGCGCTGCAGCCCGCGGCCTTCGGCGTGGACCCGAGCGGTGAGCGCCTCGCGCGCATCCGTAGATCCCCGCACTTCAAGGACGGGGTCTTCCAGAACCCGGGCGGCTTCGCCCGCACCCGGCCCTCCGGCTCGACGGTGGAGTTCGCGAAGACCTTCTTCGACAAGGACGAGCGGCCCCGCCGCGCCCCCGGCGGCCGGATCCCCGTGCACCCCACCACCCTCGCCGACATCGCCCGGCCGCCGGCCACCGGACTGCGGCTGACCTGGATGGGGCACTCCAGCGTGCTCGCGGAGATCGACGGGCAGCGGGTGCTCTTCGACCCGGTGTGGGGCGAGCGCTGCTCCCCGTTCCCCTTCGCAGGGCCCAAGCGCCTCCACCCGGTGCCCCTGCCGCTGGCCGCGCTCGGCCCGGTCGACGTGGTCGTCATCTCGCACGACCACTACGACCACCTGGACATGCCCTCCATCAAGGCACTGGCCGGCACCGACACCCTCTTCGCGGTGCCGCTCGGCGTCGGCGCCCACCTGGAGCACTGGGGAGTCTCCGCCGACCGGCTGCGCGAGCTGGACTGGCACGAGGCGACCAAGGTCGGCGGCCTCACCCTGACCGCGACCCCGGCCCGCCATTTCTGCGGCCGCGGTCTGCGCAACACCCAGCACACCCTCTGGGCCTCCTGGGTCGTCGCCGGCGAGGAGCACCGGGTCTTCCACAGCGGCGACACCGGCTACTTCGAGGGCTTCAAGGACATCGGCGCCGAGCACGGCCCGTTCGACGCCACGATGATCCAGATCGGCGCGTACAGCGACTTCTGGCCCGACATCCACATGACACCCGAGGAGGGCATGCGCGCCCACCTCGACCTCCAGGGCGGACCGTCGGCCGGACCGATGCTGCCGATCCACTGGGCGACCTTCAACCTGGCCACGCACGCGTGGGCGGACCCGGGGGAGGGCACGCTCGCGGCCGCCCGCAGGCAAGGGGCCCGGGTCGCCGTGCCCCGGCCGGGCGAGCCCTTCGAGCCCACCGCCGAGACCGTGCCGGGCGATCCGTGGTGGCGAGGTGTCGCGTCGGCGCCGGAGGGTGGGTGGCCCGCGGACGGCGTGGGCACCGAGGCGGGCCCGGCGACCGACACGGCCCGTGACATTCCCGGTGCCGCGACCGAGGGCACCGGAGAGCCCGAAACCGTGCCCGCGGGCTGATCCCGGGCCGAACAGCGGCTGACGGCGAGGGCCGGAGAGCGACACGCTCTCCGGCCCTCGCCGTTTGCTCCTGACCGCTTCTGACCAGGTTCGATCGAAGTCCGCTCGATCCGGAACGGACGCCCGAGCGGCTTATCGGGCTGTCGTACGAAGCCTCATACCAGAGCGGGACGCTCTCCGTACGAGTTTGTCAACTGCCCACCGCACATGATGCCTTGCCGACTACTGTGAGTGTCCGTCGGGCGACGCAGGGCCGCTTTTTTCGGCCCTCTCGACCGACGCCGCGATGGCGCACACCCCGCCGGGGGCGCCATGGGAATCAGACCGGATCAGGGAGCGGGGTCTGGTACGTGCAGCCGCGAGGCGGAGGAGGGAGTCGACGCGATGGGGATCCCCCCAGCTCGACCGCAACCGGGCACCGGGGGAAGCCGGTGACCGACGACCGCGTCGGAGTGCGCTCAACCCGCGGCGAGCGCACCAGGGAACCGGCGGGAGCGCGCACCGGGCCACGGGAACCCGCCCGCGGGCATCCGAGCCCGCCCGGCGACCAGGCTCGACGGACCACCAGCACGAGGACACCGATGGCTCAGCTCCGCGCACCGGCGACACGCGCAGACCGCCGCGAAGGAGGCCGGCACGGAAGGCCGGCCGCCCGGCCCGCACCCGCGCTGCCCGAGACGCACATACGGCCACAGCTGCTGCGGCTCGCCGTGCTGCCGCCCATCGCGGTCGCCCTCAGCGGCTCGGCAGCCGTCCTCTTCACGGTCCGTTCCACCGGCGCACAGCCCGGTCTCACGCTGTGGGGCGTGCTCGCCGGCGCCTTCTCCGTCGCCCTCGCGGGCATCCTCATCGCCGCCGTGGCCGCCGACCGCGCCGCCAAGGCGGTCAGCGACCGCATCGGTGCCCTGCGCCGCACGAGCGCGCGCGGCGAGGCCGATCTGCGGGGCCTCGTCGAGGCGCTGCGCCGCGGCGACGGACCGCCCCAGCGCAAACCGCGCGGCGGTCCCCCCGAGGACGCCGACGACTTCGAACTGCTCGCCGCCGATCTGGCCCGCGCCCACGACGGCGCCGTCACCGCGGTGGTCCACGCGGCCCAACTCTCCAGCCAGGCGGGCAGCGAGCAGAAACTCGAGGTGTTCCTCAACCTCGCCCGACGCCTCCAGTCACTGGTGCACCGCGAGATCTCCATCCTCGACGAGCTGGAGAACGAGATCGAGGACCCCGACCTGCTCAAGGGCCTCTTCCACGTCGACCACCTCGCCACCCGCATCCGGCGGCACGCCGAGAACCTCGCCGTGCTCGGCGGCGCCGTCTCCCGCCGGCAGTGGAGCCACCCCGTCTCCATGACCGAGGTGCTGCGCTCCGCCATCGCCGAGGTCGAGCAGTACTCCCGGGTCAAGCTCGTGCCGCCCATCGACGGAACCCTGCGCGGACACGCCGTCGCCGACGTCATCCACCTGCTCGCCGAACTGGTCGAGAACGCGACGGTGTTCTCCGCGCCGCACACCCAGGTCCTGTTGCGGGCCAACCTCGTCACCTCCGGGCTCGCCGTCGAGGTCGAGGACCGCGGGCTCGGCATGCCCGTCGGCGAGCAGAACAAGATGAACGCCCTGCTCGCCGACCCCGACCAGGTCAACGTGGGCAGCCTGCTGGCGGACGGCCGCATCGGCCTGTTCGTGGTCTCGCAGCTCGCCCGGCGGCACGGCATCAACGTGCGGCTCCAGACCAACATCTACGGGGGCGTACAGGCCGTACTCGTCGTACCGCAGGGGCTGTTGGGCGGGGACCCGGACGCCCCGGGCGCCATGCCGCGGTCACCGGGCGGGACCGGAGCGCCGGACACCGGCCCGGGCGTGCCGGGTCCGCCCGTGCCGCCGCAGAGCGCGACGGACAGGACGGGGATCTCCGTACCGCCGCAGCAGTATCCGTACGCCGGAGCCGGAGCCGGAGCCGGAGCCGGAGCCGGTGTCGGCGCCGACACCGGGCCGCAGCGCGTCGTGCCCTTCGCGCCCCGCCGGCAGCCGGACGCCCCGCGCGCCGCCGCCCCGGCGCCCGACACCGGCGCCGCGGTACCGCTGCCGGTGCGCGGCAACCACCGGGAGCGGCCCAACCCGGCGGAGGCCGTCCCCGGCATCCGCCCCGACGACCGGCACCGCGTCGCCGACCGCACCGCCGCGCCCCCCGCCCCGCGCACCGGCACCGTGCGCGGCACCATGGGCAAGCCCCAACTGCCCCGCCGCCGCGCCCAGGAACACATCGCACCCCAGCTGCGCGACGGCCCGGCGGCACCGCGTCCCGAGACGGACCACCTCGCCGGTCACGACCCGGGTCTCATGGCGGCCTTCCAGCGCGGCATCGGCCTCGCCGAGGCGCAGCAGCACCTGGAGGCCGAGCACCTGGGGGCGCCCCACCCGGACGCGGGCCACCTGGAGGCCCCGCACATGGAGGCCGTGCGCTTCGACACGGACCGGACGGGGTCGACGTACCTCGCTGTACCGCACCCCGCCCCGGCGCCCCTGGACCTCACGCACCCGGACACCCCCCACCGGGAAGCGTCGCCCCAGGACGTCCCCGCCATGGACCCGGGCCGGATAGCCGAGGTGCGCGGCGCGCACGACGGCGGGTCCGCGGCCCGCCCCGACCACACCCCCACCCGGCACGACGGGAGCGCAACAGCCGGATGACCACCCCCGTTTCCACCCCACCCCCCAGCGCTCCCGCAGACCTTCGTACCTCAAGGAGTCGATCCACCATGGCGAGCGAAGCGCCGACCGGCCATGTATCCGATCTCGACTGGCTGATGAGCGGCCTCGTGCAGCGCGTGCCGCACACCACCAGCGCGGTACTCCTCTCCTGCGACGGCCTCGTGAAGTCGGTCCACGGTCTCGACACCGACAGCGCCGACCACATGGCCGCCCTGGCCTCCGGCCTGTACTCCCTCGGCCGCAGCGCGGGAGTCCGCTTCGGGGACGGCGGAGACGTCCGCCAGGTGGTCGTCGAACTGGACTCGACCCTGCTGTTCGTGACCACCGCGGGCTCCGGCACCTGTCTCGCGGTGCTCGCAGGGCGCGAGGCCGACGCCGCCGTCCTCGGCTACGAGATGGCGATGCTGGTCAAGAGCGTGCGCCCCTATCTGGTGACCGCACCCCGGCAGCACGCAGGCGAACCGACGGCGATGAGGCCTTGAGCGTGGCGGCGGCCGGTGACGGGCCCTGGCTCGACGACGCGGCCGGACGCCTGGTGCGCCCCTTCACGGTCAGCAACGGCCGCACCAGGCCCTCCATCGCGCTCGACCTGCTGTCGCAGGTGATGGTCACCGGAGCCACCCCCCTCGGCTATCTCGGCCTCGAACACACCCAGGCACTCGACCTGTGCCGTGCGCCCGTCTCGGTCGCCGAGGTCGCCGCCCATCTGAAGCTGCCGGCGGTCGTCACCAAGGTGCTGCTGTCGGACCTCGTCGACTGCGGGGCGCTCACCACCAAGCCCCCCGAGTTCACCCACAACCCGACTGACCGGGCCCTTCTGGAGGCAGTGCTCGATGGACTACGACGACAGCTCTGACCCCTTCCCCACCGCACTCAAGATCCTGGTGGCGGGAGGGTTCGGAGTAGGCAAGACGACCTTCGTGGGCGCGGTCAGCGAGATCGCGCCGCTCAGCACCGAGGAACTGCTCACCACGGTCAGCGCCGCGACCGACAACCTCGAAGGGGTCGAGAACAAGGTCGAGACGACCGTGGCCATGGACTTCGGCCGCATCACCCTCGATCCGGAACATGTGCTGTACCTGTTCGGCACGCCCGGGCAGGAGCGGTTCTGGTTCATGTGGGACGAACTCTCCGAGGGCGCGCTCGGCGCGGTCATCCTCGCCGACACCCGCAGGCTGGAGGACTGCTTCGCCGCCGTCGACTTCTTCGAACAACGCGGTCTCGGCTTCATCGTCGCGATCAACGAGTTCGACGGCTCCTACCGCTACGACCCCGAGGAGGTCCGCGCCGCCATCGACCTCGCCCCGGAGATCCCCATCGTCCGCTGCGACGCCCGGATCTCCAGCTCCGGCGTCCAGACCCTGCTGACCCTCGTACGGCACCTCATCGCCCACGCTCCGGCACCCGCGCCGAGCCACGGCGCCCACATGTGATCCCCGCACCCGACGCCACGGAGCCGCATATGACCCACACCCACAGCGACGGAACCCGCCGATGAGCTACGACCCGGTGCGCCCCGCCGGTCGTCTGCTGCTCACCCCCGAGGACAAGGAGGCGCCGGCCCGGGCCGCCCGGCTGCACGGGCTGGGTCTGGGCGAGCGCCCGGAACCGGCCCTGGACGCCTTCGCGGACCGGCTCGCCGAGCTGACCGGGGCGCCGTACGCGATGGTCAACTTCATCGACGAGAAGCGGCAGTTCTTCGCCGGCCTGCACACCCCGGACGCCCGGCCGGTGGTGGTGCGCGCCGACGAGACCAAGCCGGAGCTCGGCCGTCATCTGGAGCGCGACCACGGCTTCTGCCCGCATGTGGTCGTCCGCCGCAAGGCCCTGGTCCTCGAGGACGTCTGCGACTACCCGCGGTTCGCCGGCAACCCGGTCGTCGACGAGTTCGGCATCCGCTCCTATCTGGGCGCACCCCTCATCGACGGAACCGGGATGGTCCTCGGCACGGTGTGTGTCGTCGACGTGGAGCCGCGGCCCTGGGGGAGGCCCGGCCTGGAGACCATCAAGTCGTCGGCGGCGGAACTCGTCGCGAGACTGGAGCGGATGGAGGCGGACGGCCTCCCGCTCTGAAGCCCTCGCCGCGCCGTGGGCTAGACCCCGCCCCGCCAGATGTTGTCGAACGCGGAGTTCTCTATCGCCCGTCGCTGGCGTACGCCCTCCAGTTCCATCACCGCGTCCCCGACGGCGGCCAGTACGGCCGTGACCGTGTCGTCGGTCAGGTCCTCGAGGGTTTCCGTCTGCTCGTCCTGGAGCCCGGCGGCAGCGGCCAGCGTGGCGAAGACGGGCTCGGCCGATGCCCGGCGCTCTTCGGCGCGGGTCCGCTCAGGGGAGTCGAGCAGTACGGTGCGCACCGGGACGCGGCGCGCCCGAGTCCGAGTCGTCAGGGCCTCCGACTCCAGGGCGGCGGAGTAGGCCGCGGACAGCCCGTCGCCCCGCCGCCACAGCCAGTTCTCGACCGTCTCGTACGGCTCCTGTCGTACGAACGTCGCGGCGGCCTCGTCCAGCAGGCGGTCTCCGGTCTCCGGCGGCGTCCCGGGGACGATGCGGTCGGAGTCGACGACGAGCGCGCCGGCCTCGAGGAGATCCAGCAGTTCGGCACCCGCGAGCGCGAGCGAGACATCGCCCTGCTCGACCGGGGCGTCGGGCGACGCGGCCAGAGCGAGTACAGCGAGATCACGTGCGGTGTTCATGTGCGGCTCCCCGTCGGTGCGGTGCGTCCCTGCGGATACCAACGGGCATCCCGGGTCCGGTGTTCCCGCCGAGAGCGGCAGGCGTGAAGCGGAGCTGCGGCGCGGGTTAAGAAAACCTCGATGGACCCGGGGCGGTGCCGTACGGCAGATTGCTACGCGATCCCACCCCTCTCCCCGGACGCGGGCTTCTTCGGTATGTCCGCGCACGGGGTCGCACCCACAGGAGCCGTAGCGTTGAAGGCGCTGGTCAAGGAGAAGGCGGAGCCCGGGCTGTGGCTCGCGGACGTCCCGGAGCCCGCCGTCGGACCCGGCGACGTACTGATCAAGGTGCTGCGCACCGGCATCTGCGGTACCGATCTGCACATCCGGTCCTGGGACGGCTGGGCGCAGCAGGCGATCCGTACCCCGCTGGTGCTCGGGCACGAGTTCGTGGGCGAGGTCGTCGGGACCGGGCGGGACGTCGCCGACATCGCCGTCGGCGACCGGGTCAGCGGTGAGGGCCACCTGGTGTGCGGGAAGTGCCGCAACTGTCTCGCCGGGCGCCGCCATCTGTGCCGGGCCACGGTCGGGCTCGGCGTCGGACGGGACGGCGCGTTCGCGGAGTACGTCGCCCTGCCCGCCGCCAACGTCTGGGTGCACCGCGTCCCCGTCGACCTCGACGTCGCCGCGATCTTCGACCCGTTCGGCAACGCCGTGCACACCGCGCTGTCCTTCCCGCTGGTCGGCGAGGACGTCATCATCACGGGCGCCGGTCCGATCGGGCTGATGGCCGCCGCGGTCGCCCGCCACGCGGGTGCCCGCAACGTCGTCGTCACCGACGTCAGCGAGGAGCGGCTGGAGCTGGCCCGCAAGATCGGCGTCAGCCTGGCGCTCAATGTGGCGCGGGGGCGGATCGCCGACGGGCAGCGGGAGTTGGGGCTGCGCGAGGGCTTCGACATCGGCCTGGAGATGTCCGGTCGGCCCGAGGCGCTGCGTGACATGATCGCCAACATGACGCACGGCGGCCGGATCGCCATGCTCGGCCTGCCGTCGCAGGAGTTCCCGGTCGACTGGGCACGGATCGTCACCTCGATGATCACCATCAAGGGCATCTACGGCCGTGAGATGTTCGAGACCTGGTACGCGATGTCGGTGCTCCTGGAGGGCGGTCTCGACCTCGCCCCCGTGATCACCGGCCGGTACGGCTACCGCGACTTCGAGGCGGCCTTCGCCGACGCGGAGAGCGGCCGCGGCGGCAAGGTCATCCTCGACTGGACTGCGTAAGTCACCTGCTTTTCTAGGAGCTTTGAGATGTTCGACTCCGTGCGCGACGACCTGCGCGCCACCCTCGACGAGATCCGCGCCGCCGGTCTGCACAAGCCCGAGCGCGTCATCGGCACCCCGCAGTCCAGGGCCGTCGCCGTCACCGCCGGTGGCCGCCCCGGCGAGGTCCTCAACTTCTGCGCCAACAACTACCTCGGTCTCGCCGACCACCCCGAGGTGGTCGCCGCCGCCCACGAGGCACTCGACCGCTGGGGCTACGGGATGGCGTCCGTGCGTTTCATCTGCGGGACGCAGGAGGTGCACAAGGAGCTGGAGGCACGTCTCTCGGCGTTCCTGGGCCAGGAGGACACGATCCTCTACTCGTCCTGCTTCGACGCCAACGGCGGTGTCTTCGAGACGCTCCTGGGCCCCGAGGACGCGGTGATCTCCGACGCCCTCAACCACGCCTCGATCATCGACGGCATCCGCCTGTCCAAGGCCCGCCGCTTCCGCTACACCAACCGCGACATGGCCGACCTGGAAGCCCGGTTGAAGGACGCGTCCGACGCGCGCCGCCGGCTGATCGTCACCGACGGCGTGTTCTCGATGGACGGCTATGTGGCGCCGCTGCGCGAGATCTGCGACCTCGCCGACCGCTACGACGCCATGGTCATGGTCGACGACTCGCATGCCGTCGGCTTCGTCGGTCCCGGCGGCCGCGGCACTCCCGAGCTGCACGGGGTGATGGACCGCGTGGACATCATCACCGGCACGCTGGGCAAGGCGCTCGGCGGGGCGTCCGGCGGCTATGTGGCGGCCCGTGCGGAGATCGTCGCCCTGCTGCGCCAGCGCTCCCGCCCGTACCTCTTCTCGAACACCCTCGCGCCGGTGATCGCCGCCGCCTCGCTGAAGGTGCTCGACCTGCTGGAGTCGGCGGACGACCTGCGCGTCCGGCTCGCCGAGAACACCGCGCTGTTCCGCCGCCGTATGACCGAGGAAGGCTTCGACATCCTGCCCGGCGACCACGCCATCGCACCCGTGATGATCGGGGACGCGGGCAGGGCGGGACGCCTGGCGGAGCTGCTGCTGGAGCGCGGCGTGTACGTGATCGGCTTCTCGTACCCGGTCGTCCCCCAGGGCCAGGCGCGCATCCGCGTCCAGCTGTCGGCCGCCCACTCCACGGACGACGTCGACCGGGCCGTCGACGCTTTCGTCGCGGCGCGGGCGGAGCTGGAGGGCTGAGCCGGAGCGCACGGGGGCATTTGAGACAATCGATCTCATGATCGAAGCGCGGCGGCTCCACATCCTCCGTGCGGTGGCCGACCACCGCACGGTGACGGCGGCTGCCGCCGCGCTGTACCTCACCCCCTCGGCGGTCTCCCAGCAGCTCACGGCGCTGGAGCAGGAGACCGGGCGCCGCCTGGTCGAGCGCGGTGCGAAGGGCGTACGACTCACCCCGGCCGGCGAGATCCTGCTCGGCCACGCCAACGCCGTCCTCGCCCAGCTGGAGCGGGCGGAGGCCGAGCTGGCCGCGTACGACACGGGGCAGGCCGGCACGGTCACCGTCGCCTCGTTCGCGACCGGGATCGCCCTGGTCGTCGCCCCCGCGGTGGCCCGTCTCGCCGACACCGCGCCCGGCATCCGTATCCGCGTCCAGGACGCCGAGGGCGATGCCAGTCTGCCGATGGTGCTGGACCGCCAGGTCGACGTCGCCGTGGCGGTGGAGTACCGCGGGGCGCCGCCCGCCGACGACCCCCGGCTGTCCCATTTTCCGCTGTACGCCGAGCCCTTCGACGCGGTCGTCCCGGTACGCCATCGGCTGGCCGACGTGAGCGAGGTGCCGCTGGCGGAGCTGGCCAAGGACCCGTGGATCGGCCCCTACCCGGGCAACCCCTGTCATGACGTGGTGGTCCTCGCCTGTGAGAGTGCCGGGTTCCAGCCCCGCCTGGAGCACTCCTCGGACGACTTCCGGGCCGTCGTCGCCCTGGCCTCGGCCGACGCGGGCGTGGCGCTCGTACCGCGGTCCGCGCTGATCGGCATGGATCTGACCGGCGTGGTCGTACGGCCCGTCGACGGCGTCGCGCCCACCCGCCGGGTCTTCGCGGCCGTACGGCGCGGAGCGGAGGAGCACCCGCTGATCCGTCCGGTGCTGGAAGCGCTAGGGGAGGCGTCCCAGCCGTAGGGAACCGGCCACCGGCCGAAAGCAGTCTGGGCTGTCATGCGCGTGACGATGATCCTCCCGGCCCTGACCGAGGCGACCAGCCCGCTGTTCCGGCCCATCAAGTACTCGCTGTTCCCGCCCCTGGGCCTGGCGACCCTGGCCGGCTATCTGGACCCCGACGACGAGATCACCCTCCACGACGAACACGTGGAGCGGATCGATCTCGAGGCCCTCGACACCCCCGACCTCCTGGTCGTCCAGCCGTACATCACCTCGGCCCGACGCAGCTACGAGATAGCCGACCACTTCCGGGCCCGGGGCGTGCATGTCGCCATGGGCGGTCTGCATGTCACCTCGCTCCCCGACGAGGCGGCGGCCCACGCCGACACGATCTTCACCGGTCCCGGTGAGGACACCTGGCCCCTGTTCCTGAAGGACTTCCGCGACGGAGTCCCCGCCCGCCGCTACGACTCGACCCAGCGCACACTGGCCGGACTGCCGCCCATCCGAAGGGACCTGATCAAGCGTCACCTCTACCTCGTCCCCAACTCCATCGTGGTGTCGCGCGGTTGCCCCCACCACTGCGACTTCTGCTACAAGGACGCCTTCTTCGAGGGCGGCAAGTCCTTCTACACCCAGACCGTCGACGATGCCCTCGCGGAGATCGACCGGCTGCCCGGCCGCCATCTCTACTTCCTCGACGACCACCTGCTGGGCAACCGGCGCTTCGCGGAAGCCCTGTTCGACGGCATGAAGGGGATGGGGCGGCTGTGGCAGGCGGCGGGCACGGTCAACTCGGTACTGAAGCCCGACCTGTTGGAGAAGGCCGTGGAGGCGGGGCTGCGCAGCCTGTTCGTCGGCTTCGAGACCGTCAACGACGCCAACCTCGCCGAGCGCCGCAAGAACCAGAACATCGGCGCCGACTACGCGGCCGCGGTGCGGCGCCTGCACGACGCCGGGGTGATGGTCAACGCCAGTTTCGTGTTCGGGCTCGACCAGGACGGCCCGGACGTCTTCGACCGCACCGTCGCGTGGGCGGTCGAGCAGGGCATCGAGACGGCGACCTTCCACATCATGACGCCCTATCCGTCGACGGGGCTGTGGAAGCAGATGGAGTCCGAGGACCGGATCGTGCACCGCGACTGGGACCTGTACGACACCCGGCATGTCGTCTACCGGCCCAAGGGGATGACGCCACGCCAGCTGGAGGACGGCTACTGGCGCGCGTACCGCGACTTCTATCGCTGGTCCAACATCTGGCGCGGTTCGGCGGCCCAGCCGGGCCGTCCTGAGCGGCTGCGGCACCTCGCCTACTCGGGCGGCTGGAAGAAGTTCGAGCCCGCGTGGGACCTGCTGATCCGCTCGCAGCGGGTGGTGCGGGCGATGCCGGCACTGGAGCGGACGCTGGCGGCGTTCGGCGGACGGGAGTGAGAGGGGTCACGATGACCGTCGTCCCGTATTCGGGATAGCATCCCGGATATGAAGCAGGATGTCGTCGTCGAGACCGGGCCCGACCCCGTCGACGCCCGGCTCGGCGCCCGCCTCGCCGAGCTGCGGGCCGAACGCGGCTGGTCGCTGGGGGAGTTGGCGGAGCGCAGCGGAGTGAGCAGGTCGACCCTGTCGCGGGCCGAGCGGGCGGAGATCAGCCCCACCGCCCAGCTGCTGAACCGGTTGTGCGGGGTGTACGGGCGGACCATGTCCCAGCTGCTCAGCGAGGTCGAGGCCGAGCCCGCGCTGCTGGTGCGGGCCGCCGAGCAGTTGGTGTGGGAGGACCGGGCCTCCGGGTTCCTGCGGCGGTCCGTGTCCCCGCCGCACACCGGGCTGCGCGGCGAACTCGTCGAGGGGCGGCTCGCCGCGGGCGCCGACATCGCCTACGACCGGCCGCCCGTCCCCGGCCTCGAACAGCACATCTGGGTCCTGGAAGGGGCGCTCGACGTGACCGCTCAGGACGTCGAGCACCACCTCGACACCGGCGACTGCCTTCGGCTGCGGGTGTGGGGGCCGACGCGGTTCCGGTGCGCCGGGCCCGAGCCGGTGCGCTACGCCTTGGCGGTGGTGCTGCCGTGAGCGTGACACGCCTGGACGAGAGTGAGGTCCTGGACCGGCTCGACGCGTTGGCCGGCCTGATGGTCGACACCGTGGACGGGGGCGCCTCGATCGGCTTCCTCGGCCCCCTCGACCACGCCGAGGCCACCGCCTGGTGGAAGGAGCGGGCCGCCGGTGTGGCCGCCGGGTCGCTCGCGATCTGGGCGGCCCACGACGGCGAACAGGTGGTCGGCACGGTCGGCCTGGCCTTCCCCGACAAACCCAACAGCCGTCACCGCGCCGAACTGGTGAAGCTGATGGTGCACCGGGACGCCCGGGGCCGCGGCCTCGGCCGGCGACTGCTGACGACCGCCGAGGAGGCGGCCGCCGCGGCCGGCGTCACCCTCCTCCACCTGGACACCGAGACCGACAGCCCGGCGGAGCACCTCTACACGACGGCCGGCTGGACCCGGGCCGGCGTGATCCCGGACTACGCGGCCGACCCGGCCGGGGTGCTGAGGCCCACCACGCTCTACTTCAAGCAACTGGGAGCAGCCGCTCCCACCAGGTGATTGTCAGTGCGAGCCGCTACGGTGCCTGCCATGCCGGATGCCGAAGACGTACGCCGTATCGCCCTGTCCCTGCCGGACACCTCGGAGAAGATCGCCTGGAGCATGCCCACGTTCCGGGTCGCGGGCAAGATGTTCGCCACGCTGCCCGAGGAGGAGACGTCCCTCGCGGTGCGCTGCCCCAAGGAGGAGCGGAACGAACTGGTGCTGGCCGAGCCGGAGAAGTTCTGGATCGCCGAGCACGAGGCACAGTTCGCCTGGGTGCGGGCCCGGCTCGCCGCGCTGGAGGACGAGGACGAACTGCGGGACATCCTGGCCGACTCCTGGCGCCAGGCCGCCCCGCCCCGACTCATCGACAGCCACCCCGAGTTGGGAAGACCGGCCGCGGACTGAAAATCCCTCGGACGCCGTCGGCCCCCGTGGCATGATCCGGAGCCGTGAGAGCCGGGGCGGACCTGCCGGGGAGGGCGCGAGAGGTGACCGGGACGTCGTCGCACGCCGAGCGCGTTGCCGGTGACCAGGGGAGAAAGCCGGCGAGTCGCACCGTCTGGTCGCGGGACTTCGCCCTGTTCTTCGCCGCGCGGGCGGTCGCCGGACTCGGCGACACCATGCTGCCCGTCGCCCTGGCCGCGGGCCTGCTCCAGCACGGGTACGGGGCGGGCGCGGTCGGCCTCGCCATGGCCGCCACGGCGGCCGCCTTCGCCGGGTTCGTCGTCTTCGGCGGGGTCATCGCGGACCGCTTCGACACCCGCCGGCTGATGATCGGCGCCGACCTGGTGCGCGTGGGCACCCAGGCCCTGGCCGCCACGCTCTTCTTCTCCGGGCATGTGGTGCTCTGGCAGATCTGCGCCATCGGATTCACCAACGGCGTGGCCGGCGCCCTGTTCCAGCCCGGTGTCGCGAGCACGGTGCGCCGCCTCGCCACCGACGTCCAGGGCGCGAACGGCGCGATACGCGTCGCCGAGGCCTGCGCCCAGCTCGCGGGCCCCGCCTTCGCCGGTGTGCTCGTCGGCTTCGCCTCACCCGGCGGCGTCTTCGCGACCCACGCCACCACCTACGCCGTGAGCGCCCTGTGCCTCCTCCTGCTCCGCCTGCCCGCGCGCGCCCCCGACGACGGCCGGCCCCCGCACACCCCCAGCACCTTCGGGGCCGATCTGGTCGAGGGCTGGCGGGAGTTCAGATCCCGCACCTGGCTCTGGGGCGTGATCGCCATCTGGGGCCTCTACATGATCGCCGTCTCGGGCCCGACCGTCCCGCTGGTCGCCACGGAGGTGGTCCAGGAGCACGGCCCACGCGCCTACGGCCTGGTGAACTCCGCCCTCGGCGCCGGCACGGTGATCGGCGGACTGCTCGCCCTGCGACTGCGCCCCCGCCGGATGCTCCGCGCCGGGGCGATCGCCCTGGTCGGCTTCGGAGCCTTCCCGGCGAGCGTCGGCGCCGGCCTCGGTGTACCGGCCATGGCGGCCGGCGCCGCGGTCGCCGGGGTGGGCATGGCGTTCTGGAGCGTGATGTGGTCGACCAGCGTCCAGACCCAGGTCCCGGCCGACGCCCTCAACCGCATCCACGCCTACGACGTGGCGGGCTCCCTCGCCCTGATGCCCGTCGGCCAGGCCCTCGCCGGCCCCTCCGCCGCGGTCCTCGGCGCCGACCACGTGCTCCTCGTCGCCGGTGCGACCAGCCTCGTCGTCTGTGCCGCCCTGCTCTCGGTCCCCGCGATACGTGATCTCGTGCGCGCCGACGCCCGCCCCCGGACCGCCGGCCCCGAATAAACGGGTGCGCGACCACCGACCCGAGTGCGGTATTGTTTCCCTGCACGTTCGGCCGGGCGAAAGCCCAGGTCAGACGGACACCGGGACGTGGCGCAGCTTGGTAGCGCACTTGACTGGGGGTCAAGGGGTCGCAGGTTCAAATCCTGTCGTCCCGACGGTGTGAAGGGTCTTCACAGGCGAGAGCCTGTGGGGGCCCTTTGCCGTTGCGTCGCTTGATCGCGTTGTCAGTGCCTCCTGTCATCATCCCGCCATGCTCTACGACACCTTGGCGGCCGAGGCCCGCAGGAACGACCCGTTCGACGACGTGCGGGCGGGCGCGCTCGCCCGTGCGCGGTGGCTCGTCGATCTTCTGGAACGTCAGCGAGCCGAGTTCGGGGCGGGTCTGCACGGTCCGTACACGCCCGAGCAGCCCGACACGCGGTACGCGGGGATACAAGCCGAGATCGACGCGGGCCTCGCCGCCTGCGGGGACGAGGAGGGCCGGGCCGCGGTCCTGAGCCTGCTGCTGGCCGCGAGCTTCGGCGACACACTGTGGGAGTACGACTCCGAGATCGGTGCCCTGGTCGGGCGGGTGCGCGGGTGGACGCCCGCCGAGGTCGCGGTGATGCTGCTGCGCTCCGCCGAGTACGACATGGGCTTCTGGTTCGCCAACGCGCTCGGGTCCGCCCTGACCGCCGCAGAGGGTCTGGACGACGAGGGCCTCCGTACGATCGCGCCCTGGCTGCGGTGGGCGCACACGGAGCTCCTGGACACGGAGATCGGATCGGGAGCCTCCTCCCTCGCCCGTCGGCTCCGCGCCCTGCTGGCGCTCGTGGACGGTGCGGAGATCCCCGAGGGGCTCCTCCCCGAGCAGGCGCCGTGGGCCGCTCCGCTCCGTGCCCGCGCGGCCGCCACCCCGGGGGCCGAACTGTCCGGCCTCATACGGCACTTGGCCGGCCTGACGGCGCCGCGTCCCACACAGCGCTGGCGCCGGACGTGTCTGACGGCCGTCGAAGCGGCATCGGGGAGCGACCTCGTCGCCGAAACGCTGAGGGCCCTGGCCGAGGGCGAACCGCTGTGCAGCAGGGAACACGGGCGGCAGACCGCCTGGGAGTACGGCGACCACCACTACCACTACGTCGTCCACCGGAACGACGGCGACCTCGCGCGCGGCACGGTCTGGGCCGCCGCCCTGACAGACGGCCCGGCCGCGGTGCCGTACCTCGACGCCCTGGCGCTGCGCACCGGCGCCGCCCGGCAGCCCGGCGTGGCCGAGGACCTCAAGCTCGCGGGCGCCGCGATCAACGCGCTGGCCGAGATCGACGACCCGACCGCCCTGGAATCCCTGTGGCGGCTCCGGTCCCGGATCAGGCACCGGGGTCTGCGCAAGCAGCTCGACACCGCACTCACGGCGGCAGGGCATCACCCCGGTGCAACTCGTCGAGCGCAGCGTGCCCGACCACGGCCTGGCAGCGGACGGCTCGCTGGAACGCGAGACGGGCGGCCACCGGGTCCGGGTGGAGATCGAGGACGCGAGGACCGTACGGATCGGCTTCACCGCCCCCGACGGGCGGGCGTCCCGCACGGCGCCCGCCGCGCTGAAGGACGGGTTCCCGGAGGAGCTCAAGGAACTGAGGACCCTGGTCAGAGAGGTGCGCGGCACGCTGGCGGGGGAGCGTGGCCGGATCGAGGCGCTGATGTCGGCGGCGCGGGAATGGCCGTACGACGCATGGTGTCGTCACTACCGCGACCACCCGGTCACCGGTGTGCTCGTGCGTGGCCTGATCTGGGAGTTCCAGGGCGCAGACGGGGAGTGGCACGCCGTGGCGCCGGCCGCTCGGCCGGACGGCCGGCCTGAGCGGGTGCGGCTGTGGCACCCCATCCGGGCGTCGGTGGACGAGATCGGGGCATGGCGGGAGCGGATCGTCGGCGAGCGGCTGCGGCAGCCGTTCAAGCAGGCTTTCCGGGAGCTCTATCTGCTCACTCCGGCCGAGGAGGAGACCGGCGTCCACTCCAACCGGTTCGCCGCCCACATCGTCCACTACCGGCAGCTCTACGCGCTGTTCAAGGAGCGCGGCTGGCAGACCACCTTCCTGGGCCACTACGACGGCGGTCGGGACGGGGAGGCCCGGGCCGAGTTCGCCGACGGCCGGTGGCGGGTCTGCTTCCACCACGAACCCGCGGACGACGGGGGCCACGACGTCGAGCGCGCCGCCACCGACCAGGTGCGCTTCGAACGACGGGACGGCCGGCGCTGGCGCGAGACTCCGCTGGCCGACGTGGAGCCGCTGGTGTTCAGCGAGGCGATGCGCGACGTCGATCTGTTCGTCGGCGTCACCTCGATCGCGGCGGATCCCGAGTGGAGCGACCGGGGCGAGAGCCGTCACGCCGCCTACTGGCGGAGGGCCGGCTTCGGCGACCTGACGGCGAGCGCCGAGGTCCGCCGCGAGGTACTGGAACGGATCCTGCCGCGCCTGAAGATCGCCGAGCGGTGCTCGATCGCCGGCCGCTGGCTGAGCGTGCGCGGCGACCTGCGGACGTACCGGATCCACCTCGGATCGGCGAACATCCTGATGGAGCCCGACGACTCCTATCTGTGCATCGTCCCGGCGCGCCGCAGGGCCGAGGGCAAGGTGTTCCTGCCGTTCGAGGACGACCGGCTGTCGCTGATCCTGAGCAAGGCGCAGCTTCTCGCCGCGGACACGAAGATCAGCGACGAGACGATCCTGCGGCAGATCAACAGGGGCGGCTGAGGACCCTTACTGGCGGGCCTTTCGGCGTCGCACCACCAGCACGGCACCGGTTCCGACGGCGACGGCCGCGGCCGCCGCGCCCGCGAGGGGCAGCGTCGAGGAGGAGCCGGTGCTCGCCAGGTCGCCGTCGAGGGTGGAGGAGCCGCCCGTGGTGGACCCGCCGTTGGACGACGTGGAGCCGCCGCCGTCGGTGGGGTCAGCGCTCGGAGTGGCCGTGGAGCCCCCGCCGCCCGTGGACCCGCCCCCGTCGGCGGAGCCGCCTCCGCCCGTCGATCCGCCGCTGCCGGCGACGTCGAGGAGGATGGCGGCGGTGTCGTTCGCCGTGTTCTCGTCGAACGGCCTGGGCTCACCGGCCAGCTTCACCGAGCCCTTGGCTCCGGACACCTCCTTGTCGATCCGCAGCTTGAAGGTGTAGGTCTCGCCGTCACCCGGGTCGACCCAGGCCTGGCTGGTGCCGCACTCGTAGGTACGGGCCGCGATCTTGTCGCAGAATCCGTGGGCCTTGGTCACGGTCGTCCCGGCGGGCATCTTGACGATGACCTTGGTCGCACCGGTGCCGGACTCCCTGCGCACCCACGCGGGTCCGGCGTTGGTGAACTTCACCTCGAAGGCCAGGGTTTCGCCGACCTTGCCCTTCAACTTCGCACCGCTCACCTGGAAGTCGGCCGTGTTGACCGCGTTCACCGGCACGTCGGCGGCGTCCCAGCCCTCGTGCTCGCCGGAGCCCGGGGCGGCCGGGGTGGCGTCGGGACGCTCGACGAGTTTCACGGCGGGCCCGGTGCCGGGCACCGGCCCCTCGTCGACGCCCTCCGTGGGCGCGGGGTCGTCCGCGGCCACGACGGCGCGGAGTTCATCGGTGTACGCCTTGCCGAGGGCCTTGAACTCCGGTGACTTCTCGGGCGCGTAGACGACCCCGGGCTCCACGGTCTGGTCGAACTCGCAGACCGCGTACGAGTAGCTGGGCGCCTCGTCGAAGGAACCGACCTCGTAGCGCGCGCAGTTGGAGGGCAGCTCGGTGTGGCTCAGCCCCTGGGTGAGCGAGTACGACAGCCAGACCTTGCCGAGCGCCTCGGTGCCCGTGTTCGTGAAGGAGACCGGTATGTCGAAGGCGCTGCCCGGCTTCAGCCCCGTCACGGGCGCGATCTCTCCCAGCACCAGTTCGGGCGCCGGGTCGTCGGCGACGGCGGGCGTGGCGCCCAGTGCCATCAGCGCGACGGCGCCGAGCGCACCGGTGGTCTGTCGGAGCGTACGAGAGCCGGGAACGGCCTGGAACATGCGGGTCCCTTTGCGTGAATCGACGGTGGCTGACGGTCGAACTAGGGGGAACGCGAGTTCCCGGGAGTGAGACGTCAGCGCTCGCCGAATGGTTGTACTCCTCAGGGATCCGTGAGGTCTCGGTTCGCTCGTGTGAAGCGCCCGAGCAGTGCGTCCAGACCGGCCGCCAGCCCCTGCGGCCCCCCGCGCTCCGCGAGCGCGGGCGCCACCTCGCGCAACCGGGGCAGTTCCCGCGGCGGCATGTGGTGCAGGCCCAGCCGGAACCCGGGATCCGTTTCCTCGGGGTTGTCCACCATGGCCTGGAGCTCGACGGACACGTATCCGAGGACCCAGCCGGTGAAGGCGCGGAACACGGCGGCGGACCGGTCCGCGTCGAGTCCGGCCTCCCGGAGCAGTCCGATCACCCGCTCGTGGTGCCGCAGCGTCGCGAGCGGCCGCCGGGCCAGTGGGACCGCCGACATGCGGATGGACAGCAGCGGCACCACCTGGGGGTGGGCCAGGCACACGTCGTAGGTCGCCGTCGCGATCCGGCCGAGCTCGGCACGCCGGGTGGCGGCGGGGGCCTGCGCGGCCAGCCGTTCCTCCAGCTCCACGTGCAGCGCCTCGACCAGCCCGTCGAGCAGGGCGTCCTTGCTCGCCGCGTACCGGTACAGCGCCATCGCCTCGACCCCGAGCTCGGCGCCCGGGCGGCGCATGCTCAGCGCGGAGAGGCCGTCGCGGTCGACGAGTTCCAGGGCGCCGCCGAGGACCCGCTCGCGGCTGAGGCGGCCGTAGCGACCGGGGTCGCTCGCGCGGCGCGCCGGAGCCTCGCCGGGGTCCTCGGCCATGACCCGCCTCCAGGGGACGTATGCAACGTAAACATACGCTCATGGCGTATTGCGGACGTCCTCATGTCCCACGGGCATCCGACGGCCCCGGAATCCATAGCTTGCGGCGCCGGACGGCCGGGCGCGGCCCGCATCCGGCACTATCGACCCGTCGGCATCCGCCACCACAGCTGGAGTACCTCCATGCCCCGATCGGAAGCCCGAGTCGCCACCGACCGCCCCCACCGCTACGCCAAACAACTCGCCTCCCACCTGAGCCGCCGCAGCGAGACGAGCTGGGACGAGGACTCGGGGGAGGGCGGCATCGTGTTCCAGAACGGCACCGGCACGCTCACCGCGACCGAGGGTGCCCTGCTGCTCGCGGTGGAGACGGATGCCGAGCACCTCGCCGTCCTGGAGGACGTGGTGGGACGGCATCTCGTCCGGTTCGGCACCAAGGACGAGCTGGTCGTCGAGTGGCGGCGGGACACGGGCGAGCCGGGCACGACCCAGCGCAACGCCGAATAGGGCCGGTCGGTCAGACCGCGCAGCCCAGGTGTGCCAGCGCCTGCTTCAGCAGCACCCCGTGCCCGCCGGGCATCTCGCTCTGCACCGCCTCCGACACGGCGTCCTGGGGGCTGAACCAGACCAGGTCGAGGGCGTCCTGGCGGGGGCGGCAGTCGCCGGTCACCGGGACGACGTAGGCCAGTGACACCGCGTGCTGACGGGGGTCGTGGTACGGCGTGATGCCCTGCGTCGGGAAGTACTCGGCCACCGTGAAGGGCTGCGGGGCCGCCGGGATACGGGGCAGCGCCACCGGGCCGAGGTCCTTCTCCAGGTTCCGCATGAGGGCGTCGCGGACGCGCTCGTGGTGCAGAACACGGCCGGAGACCAGCGTCCGGCTGACCGTCCCGCCGGAGCCGATGCGCAGCAGCAGGCCGACGCTGGTGACTTCGCCGCTGTCGTCGACGCGCACGGGCACGGCCTCGACGTACAGGATCGGCATACGGGCGCGCGCCTGCTCGAGGTCGTCCGTAGTCAGCCAGCCGGGCGTGGTTTCGGTCATGTCAGACATTGCTTGATCATACTTTCAGGAGGGGCCGGAAAGGCGGTAGACCTGATGGGCATTGTGTGCTCCCGCCCACTCTGCGAGCCGCAGTGCGTCGGACAGGCTCAGCTCGTCGTCGTCCACCCGGGCCTGGAGCAGCTCGCTCAGGCCCTTGCGGAAGGACAGCGCGCCGAGCGCGTAGAACTCGGACAGACCGTACGCGTCGGAGCTGTACAGCAGTTTGCGGAACGGTGTGATCTCCAGCGCCTCCTCCAGTACCGCCCGCGCCCGTGCCGGGCCGACGTGGTGCAAGGTCAGGCCCACGTCGAGGTACACCTGCTCGAAGACCGCCGCCAGATAGCCGGCCTGCCGCTGGTACGGCCAACAGTGCAACAGCAGTACCGGGATCGTACCGGCGCTCAGATGCAGCCAGTCCGTGAGGTGCGTGGGGTCCACCCGGTGCAGCCGGATGTCGTTGTCGCCGAACCCCGTGTGCAGCTGGAGCGGGAGGCCCAGGTCGACCGCCGTCCAGAGCAGGTTCCGTACGAGGACCGGGTCCTCCAGCCGCCCGCCCACCGCGAGCCGGTGCCGCGCCGCCCGCTCGACCTCCGCCGCCGACGGACGGGCCGGATCCAGGTCGAAGCCCGTCCGGTACGCCGCCACGGACTTCACCGCCACCACGCCCGGCCGCCCCACCGCCTTCCGCGCGGCCGAGAGGAAGGCCTGCGCGTATGCGTCGGGCTCCACGCCCTGGGCCGCCATCGCCTCCTCGACGCTCTCCAGCCGGACGACCTCGTACACGTCGTCCGCGGCGAGCTCGGCCGGACCGAATCCGGTGTCCACGCAGTACGTACCGGTACCCGCGGCGGCCAGGAAGCGGCGGTTCACCTCCCGCCAGCCCAGTTCCGTCCGCCGCGCCAGGTACTCCCGCGGCGGGGCGTGCCGGTTCAGGTCCAGCAGCGGTGCGCAGTGGCGGCGTACGGCCACGCCCACCGGGGTGTCGAAGGGTGAGCCGCCCGGCCAGCGGTCGCCCTCGGTCAGCAGCGACTCGAAGCCGGGCCGGTCCAGGTCGGCGGTCACGACACCGTGGCAGTGGTGGTCGACCAGGCTCAGGGCGGCGAGCGCCTCGTGGACCGCGCCCATGTCAGTACTTCCAGCGGTACGCCGCCGCGACCTGGTCGTCGTCCAGTCCGGCCACGGCCGCGATCTCGCCTTCCCGTACGGCGATCACGGCGTCGGCGAGAACCGTGCCCAGGGCGCCGCGCAGCTGCTTGTCCCCGCGGAACTCCACCACCGCCTCCGCCAGCGACGTGGGCAGCCGGCGCACGCCACGGGCCGTCGCGGCGCCGGCCTCCAGGCGGGCCGGGTCGCCGGTGATCTCCTCGGGCAGCGGCGCGGACGACGTGATGCCGTCCAGGCCCGCGGCGATCACACTCCCCAGCGCCAGATACGGGTTGGCGGCCAGGTCGACCGGCTTGACCTCCAGATTGGCCGCCTGGTCGCGCAGGCCGAGGGTGCCCGTGACGACGCGTACCGCCGCCTCGCGGGTCTCGCGGCCCCAGGCGGTGAACACCCCTGCCCACTGGGAGGGCCTGAGGCGCAGATAGCTGGCCGGGCTGGGGGCGGTGACGGCCGTGAGGGCCGGGAGGTGGGTCAGCACCCCGGCCGCGAAGGACTCCGCCTGTGCCGTCATGCCGTGGCGGCCGTCGCCGCCTGAGTGGAGGTTCGTGCCGTCGCGCCAGGCGGAGAGATGGAGATGGCCGCCGTTGCCGACGCCCTGGGCGAGGACCGCCGGGGCGAACGAGACCACGAGCCCGTGGCGCGCGGCGACCGCGCGGATCGTCTGCCGCACCAGCACGCTCCGGTCGGCCGCCGCCACCGGGTCCAGGGCACCCACCGAGACCTCGAACTGCCCGGCCGCGTACTCGGGATGGAGCTGGTCGACGTCGACGCCCTGTGCCGCGAACGCGGCCAGCAGGTCGGCGGTGTAGTCGCTGACCTCGACCTGGCGGATCGCGCCGTACGCCGGACCCGACAGGGCCGGCACGAAGTCCCCCTGGGCCGACGGGCCTTGGCCGACCGCCCACTCGATCTCGACGGCCGCCTTGAAGGTGATGCCGTGCCGCTGCTCCGCGTCCGCGACGATCCGGCGCAGGAAGGTGCGGGTGCAGCCCGGGTGCCGCTCGCCGTCCTGGGTGACGCGGTCGACCGGGGCCCAGGCCCAGCCCGGTTGCCCGGCGAGGACCACGAGTCGGTCGAGGTCGGGGTAGAGGCGCAGGTCGCCGTCCGGGGAGCCGAGGACGTCGGTGGTGACGATGGAGTCGTTCGCCAGGAAGGTGTCGAAGACCGGGGACATGCCGACACCCCAGGCCGCAGCCGAGGCCAGTTTGGCCGTCGGGACCGTCTTCACCCGGCCGACACCCGCGGTGTCGACGTAGGACAGCACGACGCCGTGCACACCTGTCCCGGCCAGTTCGTCGCTCAGGGCGGTGGCACGGTCGACGTCACCGGGACGTCCGCCGGGTACGGGATCGGCGGGGTCGGCAAGGGGTGTCATACGTCCTCCACGACGGGCTGGGCCTCCGCGTCAGGGTTTCACGGCCACCGCGCCGAACTGCGGTACCGCGCCCGGGGAGTCGGACTCGGCGCGCCACTGCGAACACGACACCAGACCCGGTTCGAGGAGGTCCAGTCCGTCGAAGAACGCGGCGATGTCGGTGCCGCTGCGGGCGGTGATCGGCGGGGTGGCGTTCTCGTTCCAGAACTTCATGGCCGGGATCTGGCCCGCGCCGCCGAGGGCGTCGTCGAAGGTGGGGTGGGTGAGCACCAGGCAGCTGCCGGAGGGGACCTCGGCCAGTATCCGGCGGACGATGTCCCGCGCCTTGTCGTGGTCGAGCACGAAGTTGAGGATGCCCAGCATCATCACCGCGACCGGCTCGGTGAAGTCCAGGGTGTGCGCGGCGCGTTCGAGGATCGCCTCCGGCTCGTGGACGTCGGCGTCGATGTAGGCGGTGACGCCCTCGCCGGTGCCGGCGAGCAGGGTGCGGGCGTGGGCGAGGACGACGGGGTCGTTGTCGACGTACACGATCCGCGCGTCCGGGGCGATGCGCTGGGCGATCTCGTGGGTGTTGTCCACCGTCGGCAGGCCGGTGCCGATGTCCAGGAACTGGCGAACCCCGCGCTCGGCGGCGAGGTGGCGCACGGCCCGGCCGAGGAAGTCGCGGTCGGCGCGGGCGATGGCCCGGATGATCGGGAACATCCCGGCGACATGCTCGCCGACCCGCTGGTCGACCTCGTAGTTGTCCTCGCCGCCGATCCAGTAGTTCCACACGCGCGCGTTGTGCGCGACATCGGTGTTCAGCCTCGACGGCACGTCCGGGGTGTCACTCACGTCTCGTCCTCTCCTCGCCCCGACGACTGCGGCGCCGCAGGCCGTCGGCGCCATTGTGCCGCCGGATGATCAAGCTGTCCCGGAATCGGCTCAAGTGGGCGGCGGGGAAGAGGGGTTGTCCTAGCTCAGTACGTCGTCGAGGCGCTTCGTGCCCGCGCGCACCGCGTCCTCGACCGAGTCGTCCTCGTCGCCGTCCAGGCCGCCGGCCGTCACCGTGATCGCGTCCGTGCCGACGCGTACGGCGGCGACGTCCAGGGTGAGGGTGGCCGGGGTGCCGCCGGACGTGCCCTGGACCGTCACCCGCAGCCCCTGCCGAGCGTCGCCCTCCTCGGGCAGAGAGGCCTCGATGACCTGGACCGTGCGCTTGTCGCCCGCGGAGTCGACCGCGGTGAACTGGTCGCACTTCGTCGGCAGGGACTTCAGCCAGGCCAGGGAGTCGTCGAGGCCCGCCTGCCGGTAGGCGGCCACCTGGTAGAGCAGCCGGGAGTCCTCCTCCTTGAAGCCGGTGAGCGCGGAGGCGCCGGACGGCTCGCCGAGCAGCGTGTCGCTGTAGAGGCCGTCGAGGAGCTTCTGGCAGTCCGCGGCGTCCGCCTCGGCGGTGAGGAAGTCGGCCACGTCGACCTTGCCGACGAGCAGGCTGTCGCGCCAGGTCGCGGCGTCCTCGACCTGTGTCCAGTCGTCCTCGAGGTCGGTCTCGGTGATGAGCGCCTGGCGGGCCCCGGCCTCGGTGAGACGGGCCGCGGCGGAGGCGGTCGGGGAGTCGGCGGCCAGTGGGGAGGCGCCGATGGCCGAGGTGCCGGCGTCCTTGTCGTCGTCCGAGCAGGCCGCACAGGCCAGCAGCACGGTCGCTGCCAGGGCCGGGGCGAGGACGCGGGCGGGTCGGGACGGACGACGGGTCATCGCGGATGCCTCCTGGGGGCGTGGGTGTGCCCTCAGCGCATCACCGGCCCGCGCTGCTCACCAGCTCAGTCGGACCGTTCGGGTGAGCGGTGGGGGAGGTGGAGGCGGTGCTTGTGGCGGGTGCGGGGTTCCGGCTCCGCGTGCTGGGCGTGCCCGGCCTCCAGGACGCTCACCCTGCGGCCGCCGCACTCGGGGCAGACCGCGTCGGTGAGGGGCGACCTGATGGCTCTGCCCGCCTCGTCGACGTACTCCTGTGTGGTCAGGCCCGAGGCGTCCAGCGGGTCGGTGAAGAACATGACCTGGAAGGTGGCCTCCCAGGTGTGGCCGCAGTCTCCGCAGGCGAACGCGAAGGTCTCCGGCACCGATCGGGGCTCCGGCGGCATGGCTCCTCCGTCGAGTGGGGGCGTCGACCCCAGCAGATGACGGCGTGCGGCGCACGGCAACTCGAACGAGCCGCCCGGCATGCCCGCCCGCGCACCGCCATCGACACTGACTCCAAGCGCCCGCACCCGAAGGAGTCGCCATGCTGCCCGGATTCCTGACCAGGGCCGTCGAGTTGCTGCTGGCCCGGGAGGGGCGCTCGCTGCATCTGAAGGCGGCGGGCGGTGCCACGGCCGTTCTCGTGGTGGTGATGCTGCTCGGCTCGTGGGCGGTGGTGGCCGCCGAGGACGGGGCGCGGGGCGCCAATCTGACGTCGTACCCGAAGGCGCTGTGGTGGTCGATCGAGACGGCGACGACCGTCGGATACGGCGACTTCTTCCCGGTGACGCCGTGGGGCCGGGTCGTCGGCTCGGTGGTGATGGTCGTCGGCATCACCACGTACGGCATGGTCACCGCGGCCCTGGCCACCTGGTTCGTCGGCCGGGAGCAGAAGCGCCGCCACCGACTGGGCCACGAGACGGTCCAGGCCCTGCACGAACGGTTCGACCGGCTGGAGCAGTTGGTGACCGGGAAGGGCGAACGGCACTGATCCCTACCGGTCAGTACCCCGGCACTTGACGCCCGTGACGCCTCGGGTAGGGTCCCGTGCGGTCTGTCATGGGCGGGCGCCGAAGGGGGGCGACAGCACGATGGAGTTCCATGTGGTCGACGAGGAGGAGTCCACGTCGGGCGGGGCACGGCTGGAGGACCTGGCTCCCGAACCCCTGCTGACGCGGGACTACGAGACGCGCCCCGCGCTCGTCTACGAGCGGCTGCGGGAGCGCCACGGTCCGGTCGCGCCGGTCGACCTGCTGGGCGTGCCCGCCTGGCTCGTGCTCGGCTACCGCGAGTCGCTCCAGGTGCTCCAGGACGACGCCGGCTGGCCGAAGGGACTGGAGAACTGGCGGGCCCGCACCGAGGGCCGGGTGCCCGCCGACTGGCCGCTCGGCCCCTCCCTCGAGGTCAACCACGTACTGATCCAGGGCGGTCCCGGCTACCCCCGGCTCCGCGGCGCCTGGGACACCGCCCTGAGGCCCTTCCAGGACCCGCGCCACCCGCAGGCCAAGCGGCTCAAGGCCGCCGTCACGGGCTACGCCGACGAGCTGATCGGCCTGCTCGCGCAGGGCGGCCGTACGGGCCTCGCCGACCTGTCGGCGCAGTTCTCCCGCCCGCTGCCGCTGATGGCGGCGAGCCATCTCCTCGGCTTCCCCGGCTCGCAGGGCGACGACGCCCTGATGGACATGTGGCGGGTGCTGGACGCCGGCCCGGACGCCGAACCCGCCCTGGCGCGGCTGCTGGTGACGCTCTCGGAGCTGGCCGCCGCGAAGCGGGAGAAGCCGGGCGACGACTTCCCCTCCCATCTGCTCGCCGCCCACCCGGACCTCACGGTCGACGAACTGGCCCGCGAACTGTTCATGCTGCTCGGCATGACCTCCGACCACGTCGGCATCCTCATCTCCAACACCGTCGTCGAGGTGATCTCCGGCGAGGGCGACGGCGGGGTGCGCCAGACGCTGTCCGCCGGCATGGTCCGCGAGACCATGAACCGGGTGGTCATGCGCAAGCCGCCGCTGGTCAACTTCGTGCCGAGGTTCGCGGCCGCGGACACCCCGCTCGGCGACTACACCATCCACGCCGGTGACCCCGTGTGGGTCTCCTCCGCCGCCGCGCACGCCGACCCGCTGTTCGCCGGGCAGATGGCACCGGGCTCCTCCAGCATCAGCAGCCGGGCGCATCTCGCGTGGGGTGCGGGGCCCCGTCAGTGCCCGGCCCGGGAGCTGGCGTCGACGATCGCGGCGGCCGGGGTGAGCCGCATCGTCGAACGGTTCGGTCATCTGGAGCTCGCCCTGCCGGTGGACCAACTGCCGTGGCGCTCCTCGCCGTTCATGCGAGGGCTGCGATCCCTGCCGGTGCGCTACGAGCTGTCCGGTACGTTCGTGCCGGAGCCCGTACCGGCCGAGGCGCCCGCCACCGGCGTACCGGAGGCACAGGACCCGGCCGTCAAGCGGCGGTCGTCGCTGTGGCGGTATCTGACGGGGCTCATCCGTTCGGGAGACTAGGCGCCGGGCGTGACCTGTCCGTGCTGCCAGGCCCACGCGGCGATCTCCACGCGGTTCCGTGCCCGCAGTTTCAGCTGGACGCTGGACAGGTGCGTCTTGACCGTGGACAGGGAGACGTACAGCTCGGCGGCGATCTCGGCGTTGGTGCGGCCGAGGGCGACCAGCCGGACCACGTCGAGTTCGCGGTCCGTGAGCGGCTCGGTCAGGGGTGCGCGGCGGGTGGCGGCGGCCGGCTGCGGGGCGTCCGTCACATGCTTGAGCAGGCGGACGGTGACCGAGGGGGAGACCAGCGAGTCGCCGGCCGCGGCGGCCCGGACCGCCTCGGCGAGGAGGGCGGGACCGGAGTCCTTGAGGAGGAAGCCGCAGGCGCCGCCGCGCAGCGCGCCGTACACGTACTCGTCGAGGTCGAAGGTGGTGACCACGACCACCCGCAGCGGGTCGGCGACGTCCGGCCCGGCCAGCAGCCGGGTGGCGGCCAGACCGTCCAGCTTCGGCATCCGGATGTCCAGCAGACACACGTCCGGGCGCAGTTCACGGGCGAGCGCCACCGCCTCCTCCCCGTCGGCGGCCTCGGCGACGACGGTCATGTCGGGCTGCGCGTTCAGGAAGAAGCGGAAGCCGGTGCGGACCATGTCCTGGTCGTCGGCGATGAGCACCCGGATGGGGCTGCCGGGGGCGCCGGTCGGGCTGGGGGCGGTCATGGCTCGATCATGCCTCACGGATACGGGTGGCCGGACGGCCCGCCGCTGTCGTGGCGGCGGGCCGTGCGGTGGTCGGTTCAGTCCGCGGTCTGCGCCGGATCGGCCGTCACCTTCCGCAGCAGCGGCCGGCTGGCGCTGATCGCGGCGAACATCGCCAGCGCGCCCAGCACCGTGCAGGCGGCCAGCTGAAGGAGGCCGGTGGTGTTGATCGTGGTGCCGAACGCCTGGTTGAGCTTGCCGGCGCCGTACATGCCCATCGCGGTGGTGCCGCCCGCCAGGACCACCAGCGGGACGACCGTCTCGCGGACCCGGGCCCGGTCCAGCACCCTGAGCGGGGTGCCGGCCAGCCGGAGCAGGCCGTACACGCGGCGCCGGTCGAGGACGTTCGCGGCGGCGGTCAGACCCGCCGAGGCGGTCGCCACGACGAAGCTCAGGGCCAGGGTCGCGATGCTGACCTGGGCGATCCGTCCGGTGGCGGTGCTGTCGCCCGCGCCGGCGTAGTCGCCGGAGTACGGCGGTGTGCCCGGGGCGAGCGGGGCGAGCGCGGTGACGGCGGTGTCGATATGTTCCGTGCCGCCGGAGACATGGGCGAGCACACCCGGTGCACCGCCCAGCATGCTGTCGAAGTCGTCGTCCCGCCCGACCGTGACGGTCGCGGTGACACCGGCCCGGTGCAGGAGAGTACGGGCCTCGGTCGCGGCATGCCGGGCGGTGCCGGCGTCGGCGGTGACCACGGCGACCTGGTCCCGGTACTGCCCGGTGTCGCTGCCCAGCATGCTGATCGAGAAGAACCCGGCCGCGAACCCGGCCAGCACCAGGCCGCTGACGGTACGCCAGGCGCCCCGCGGGTCGTCGCTGAGCCGGCGCGCGGCCAGCAGGGTCGCCGGACGGCGGGCGAAGCGGCCCAGCACCCGGCCGAGCCGGTCCACGACCCACGGGCCGAACAGCCAGAACGTGCCGTAGAACAGCAGCAGAAGGGTCATGAGCTGCCGCTTGTTCAGCTGGCCGCCACCGCCGGAGGTCGCCCAGATGTAGCCGAGGGCGCCCACGAACAACACAAGACGGATCATCCGGGTCCGCCTCGGATTCGCCTGCTGGGCCACACCGAGCGGCGAGGTCGCCACCTGGCGCAGCATCGACACCGCGCTGACGGTGAGGAGGGCGGTGACGCCCAGCACTACGGTCGTGAACCAGCCGGTCCCGACCCAGAGCTGACTCGTGTACCAGCCGCCGATGCCGTACGGGATCCTCGCGAGGGCGGGCAGCAGGGCCGCATAGGCGAGCGCGCCGGTGAGAGCGCCGGCCAGGCCGACGGCCGCCGCCTCCAGGGCGGTCATCGCGATGATCTGGCGCGGCGTCGCCCCGGCCAACCGCAGGGCGGCGAGCCGCTGTTCGCGCCGGGCCGCGCCGAGGCGCCCGGCCGCGGAGGCCAGCACGACCACGGGCATCCCCAGGAGCACGACGCCGAGCATGGACGCCGCCTGGTCGGAGTCGGTGAACAGGCTCCGCTCGGTGCCGGAGAACCCGGAGATCTCGGCGCGCGCGGCCTGTCCGATGTCGTACCAGGTGGCGCCGCCCTCGGCGGCCGGGGACACCGCGGCTGCGCCCGGCGCCCGTCCCACCACGGCGACCAGCTCGTCCGGCGAGGCGAGACCGGCGGAGCCGATCGTGCCGTACGACGCGGGCTTCGGGAAACGGTCGGCGAGCTGGTCCGCCGGCAGCTTGTGCAGCAGGTCGGCCAGGGCGGGGGAGACGTACACCTCGCCCTGCTTCGGGAAGCTTCGGAGACCGGGCGGTGCGGGGGTCCGGGCGCGGTCGGGCAGCTGGGCCAGCGACACGACCGTGACGGGCTCGTGGCGTACGTACGTCGTGGCCAACGCCTGGACGGCCGTGCCGTGTTTGACGGCGTCGGGCGTGCGCCAGGCCGTGCGGTCGGCGCGGACGGCGGAACCGGTCGTGGCGGCGATCATCACCAGCATGACGAACACGCCGACGGCGGCGGCACCGGCCGCGAGCAGCTGGCTCTGCAGGCCGCGGCGGCCGGAGGACCGGGCCAGATGCCAGGTCAGGGGCAGGACGGGGGAGCGCATCACATCTCCGGGAGGGGCTCAGGCGACCGTGAACTGGCTGTAGTTGCTGATCCGGCCGTCGCGGACCTGCAGGACCCGGTCGCAGTGGGCGGCGACGTCGGCGTCGTGGGTGACCATGACGAGCGCGGCACCCTGCTCGCGGGTGACGGAGGTGAGCAGACGGATCACCTCGGTGCTGGTGGTCTGGTCGAGGGCGCCCGTCGGCTCGTCGGCGAAGACCACGTCCGGTTCGACGGCCAGGGCGCGGGCGATGGCGACGCGCTGGGCCTGTCCGCCGGACAGCTGGCCGGGCCTGCGGTGCTCCAGGCCGTCGAGGCCGAGCGGGGCGAACCAGCGGCGGGCGCGTTCCACGGCCTGTCTGCGGGGGGTGCCCTCCAGCATCAGCGGCAGGGCGACGTTCTCGTCGGCGGGCAGTTCCGGCAGCAGCTGGCCGGACTGGAAGACGAACCCGAACCGCTTGCGGCGCAGGGCGCTGAGCCGGTTCTCGCCCAGCCTGTCGATGCGCCCCCAGCCTTCGGCCGGGGGGACCCCCATCTCGCTTCGCTCGCCGCGCAGCAGGACCTGGCCGCCGTCGGGGCGCACGATCCCGGCGAGCGTGTGCAGCAGGGTGGACTTGCCGGAGCCCGACGGGCCCATGATGGCGAGGGAGTCCCGCTCGCCGACCTCCACGTCGATGCCCGCGAGGGCGGTGGTGGAGCCGTACTTCTTCACGAGGCCGCGACCGGCCAGAACAGTGCTCATGGGGTGATGTGGCCTTCTGTCAGCGCTCGAAATTCCAGGTGACGGACGAATGCGTGGCCTTGACCACGGCGACCGGGATCTTGACGGCCTTCCCGTCCGTGGTCTTGCCGGTGCAGGTGACAGTGGCTCCCGCCACCGCCTTCAGCCCGGTCGGGCAGGTGACGCCCGTGACCTTCTCGCCGACCCAGGGCAGCGGGTGGTACTTGCTCTCGGTGCGGCCCGCGACGACGTCGGCCGACAGGGCCCGGTGGCCGTCCACGGTCACCGTGCTGATGTCGTCGAGCCCGGTGGTCGACTCGGTTCCGGAGAGCAGGTAGGTGCCGATGCCGCCGACGGCGACGACCGCGGTCGCGCCGCCGACGGCGCCGACGAGGAACTTGCTGCGCTGCATCGTGAACTCCTGCGGGTGGAGGGGAGGAGGGGGCGGATCGAGGGCGTCGGAGCGGCGGCTCCGGGCGGCTCCGAAGTGGCTCCAGCCTCGCCCGCGGGCCCGGGCGCGCGCCTCGGCCATACGGCCATGGCCGCGGCGGGCGGGGTCGGCCTTTCGGCCGATCCGACCGTCCGGCGCCCGCGCCCGCGGTGACCGGCATGTCGGCTTCGGTGCCTCGAGTCGAGGTGATGGTGCCGTCGCTCGGGGTTCCGCGTCAGTGTCCTGGGCCGTGGTCCGACAGCTGACCGCAGGGCCGAGGGGCGGGCGGCGGAGAGTCCGGCGTGCCGGGGCCAGGCCGGCCTCGCCCGCTCTCGCGGTACCCGACAGTCCGAGGACCGCTCCGCTCGCACCGAGCACCGCGGCGCCGGGAAGTGCCCGCCGTCCGGTCCCGCCCACCCGTCCGGTGCGGCGTGTCGTGCTGCGCCCACCTGCGGTGCTGGCCGCGTGGCGGGCACCCGCTGTTCAATGGTGCTGCACATTCCCGCGAGGGAGAGGAGTCGCCGGTGTCCCCTGTCGCCGTGCCGCCCGTCGGTGCGCGCATTCGGCGGGCGCGTCTGGAGAGCGGGCTCAGTCTGCGGGCCCTCGCGCGTGCGGTCGGGGTCTCCGCGAGCCTGGTGTCGCAGATCGAGACGGGCAAGAGCCAACCGTCGGTGAGCACGCTGTACGCGATCACGACGGCACTCGGCATCTCCGTCGAGTCGCTCTTCGAGGCGCGGGAGCCCGCCGCGACGACGGTCGGGGCCGCCGCACTGCACGCCATGGCCGCCTTCGCCGCCGACCCCGGCCGACGCATAGGACCCCTGGTCACCCCTGGTGAGCGGGAGGTCCTGGAGCTGGACTCGGGCGTGGTGTGGGAGCGGCTCGGACACGTCCCCGGGACGGACGCCGACTTTCTCCTGGTGACCTACCGGCCCGGCGGCTCCTCCGCGACCTCGGGCGGTCTGATGCGGCACGCGGGCACCGAGTACGGCTATCTCACCTCCGGTGAACTCGTCCTCACCCTCGGTTTCGAGGAACGCGTCCTGCGCCCCGGCGACGCCGTGTGCTTCGAGTCGACGACCCCGCACCGCTACCGCAACGACGGCGCGGAACCGGCCGTGGGGGTCTGGTTCGTCGCCGGCCGGGGTGTTCAGTAGCACTTGACACTTCCGGGACGCGGTCGTTGACTCGAAGGTGGGGGTGGTCGCCATGGCGATCCGCACTTTCGGACCCAACGCCGTCGACTGGGAAGAGCGCGTCGACCTGGACCGGCTCCGCAGGCAACGGCTGGCCCGGCTGCACGAGACCCTGAACCGCTCCTCCCTCGGCGCGGTGCTCAGCTTCGACTTCGCCAACATCCGCTACATGACCGCCACGCACATCGGCACCTGGGCGATGGACAAGCTGATCCGCTTCGCCCTGCTGACGCGCGGTGGCGAACCGGTCGTCTGGGACTTCGGGTCCGCCGCCCGCCACCACCAGCTGTACAACCCCTGGCTCGACTACGGCGCCGGCAAGGAGGGCCCGCCCACGGGCGCCCGCGCCGGCATCTCCACCCTCCGCGGCGCCTTCCACCCGGACGCCGGGATCGCCGAGGACGTCGCCGCGAAGATCGCCGCCGAGCTGCGCGAACACGGCCTGGCGGACGAGCCGTTGGGCATCGACGTCGCCGAGATGCCGGTCCTCGCCGCCCTGCGCGCCGAGGGCATCGACGTCGTCGACGGCCAGCAGGTCTTCCTGGAGGCCCGCCGCATCAAGACCCGCGACGAGATCTCCCTGCTGGCCCAGGCCTGCGCGATGGTGGACGCCGCGTACGAGGAGCTGTACGGCTATCTGCGGCCCGGCGTACGCGAGAACGAGTGCGTGGGGCTGGTCAGCAAGGTCCTGTACGACCTGGGGAGCGAGTACGTCGAAGGTGTCAACGCCATCTCCGGGGAACGCTGTTCACCCCATCCGCACGTCTACAGCGACCGTCTGATCCGCCCCGGCGACCCCGCCTTCTTCGACATCCTGCACAGCCACCTCGGCTACCGCACCTGCTACTACCGCACCTTCGCCGTGGGCAGCGCGTCCGGCGCCCAGCGCGACGCCTACGTCCGCTGCCGGGAGTACATGGACGAGGCGATCTCGCTCGTGCGCCCCGGCGCCACCACCGCCGACATCGTCCGGGTCTGGCCGAGCGCCGAGGAGTTCGGCTTCGCCGACGAGACCGCCGCCTTCGCGCTCCAGTACGGCCACGGGGTCGGGCTGTCCATCTGGGAGAAGCCCATCTTCAGCCGTCTGGTCTCCCTCGACCACCCCGAAGTCCTCGAAGAGGGCATGGTGTTCGCGCTGGAGACCTACTGGCCGGCCGCCGACGGCTGGTCCGCGGCCCGTATCGAGGAGGAGCTCGTCGTCACCGCCGACGGCTGCGAGGTCATCACCAAGTTCCCGGCCGAGGAACTGCTGGTGGCGGGCCGCAAGTACTGGACGGTCGGCGGCGAACTCAACACCCGGCGGGAGTCGCAGTCCCATCTCAACCGGGGTGACTCCCATGGTGGATAGCGCCGAACTCCTCGCCCTGTACGAGCAGATGGTCATCATCCGCCGTACCGAGAAAGCCGCCCACGACCTGTTCCTCCAGGGACTCGTCAAGGGCACCACCCACCTCGCCGCCGGACACGAGGCGATCGCCGTCGGCGCGAGCGCCGCCCTGCGCGCCGACGACTACGTCTTCGCCACCTACCGCGGCCACCATCACGCCATGGCGCGGGGCGCCACCCCCGAGGAATGCCTCGCCGAACTCATGAGCCGGGCAACGGGGCTGTGCGGGGCCAAGGGCGGCTCCATGCACCTGACCAAGGCGGCCACGGGCATGCTCGGCTCCTACGCCATCGTCGGCGCCCACCTCCCGATGGCGGCCGGCGCGGCCTGGTCGGCGCGGCTGCGCGGCACCGACCAGGTCGCGGTGGCCTTCTTCGGCGACGGCGCGACCAACATCGGGGCCTTCCACGAGGCACTCAACCTGGCCGCCGTGTGGAAGCTGCCCGTGCTGTTCGTCTGCGAGAACAACCTGTACATGGAGTACACGCCGATCGCCGCCGTCACCGCGGTCGCCCGGCCCGCCGCCGACCGGGCGCCCGCCTACGGCATCCCGGGCGAGACGGTCGACGGCAACGACGTCGTCGCGGTCCGGGACGCCGTAGCCGCCCTGGCGGGGCGGGCCCGGGCAGGAGACGGGCCCGCCCTGCTGGAGGCCGCGACCTACCGGCACTTCGGGCACAGCCGGTCCGACCCGGCGACCTACCGTCCGGCCGAGGAGGTCGAACGCTGGCTCAAGCACGACCCGTTGGACATCGCGCGGGGACGGCTGACCGAGCTGGGCGTGCCCGAGGAGACGCTCACCGCGGCCGACGAGCGCGCCCTGGACGTCGTACGGAAGGCGGTCGAGGCGGCGAAGAGCGCGCCCGCGCCCGATCCGGAGCAGGCACTGACCGACGTGTGGGCCGACGGGGGTGCCGCATGGCGGACATGATCACCTACCGGGAGGCGGTCGCCGAGGGCATCGCGCGGGAGATGCGCCGGGATGCGGCGGTCGTATGCCTGGGGGAGGACATCGGGGAGGCCGGCGGGGTGTTCAAGACGACCGCCGGGCTGTTCGAGGAGTTCGGGCCGGAGCGGGTGTGGGACACGCCGATCTCCGAACAGGCCATCGTGGGCGCGGCGATGGGCGCGGCCATGACCGGGATGCGGCCCGTCGCGGAGATCATGTTCTCGGACTTTTTGGCCTGCTGTTGGGACTACCTCGCCAACGAGATACCCAAGGTGCGTTACATGACGGGCGGTCAGGTCACGGTGCCCCTCGTCGTTCGCACCGCCAACGGCGGCGGGCTCGGTTTCGGCGCCCAGCACTCGCAGGCCACCGAGAACTGGGCGCTCACCGTCCCCGGCCTGAAGATCGCGGCACCGGCGACGCCCGCCGACGTGATCGGCATGATGGCGGCGGCGATCCGCAGCGACGACCCCGTGGTCTTCTTCGAGCACAAGGGGCTGCTGGCGTCGAAGGGTTCGCCCTCGCCGTCGGACCACGTGGTCGAGCTGGGGCGCGCCGCCGTCGTGCGCGAGGGTGCCGACGTGACCCTCGTCGCCCTCGCCGCGATGGTGCCGGTGGCGCTGCGGGCGGCCGCCCGGCTCGCCGAGGAGGGTGTCGAGGCCGAGGTCGTCGATCTGCGCTGTCTGGTGCCGCTGGACATGAGCACCGTGCTCGCCTCGCTCGCCCGGACCTCGCGGCTCGTCACCGTCGAGGAGAACCCGTACCAGGGCGGCTGGGGCGCCACCGTCGTCTCGGTCGTCGCCGACGAGGGCTTCGGCCTGCTGGACGCGCCGGTGCGGAGGGTGGCGGGGGAGTGCGTCCCGTTGCCGTTCGCCGACGCGCTGGAGGAGCGGGTCATCCCCACCGTCGACAAGGTCGTGACGACCGTCCGCGACCTCACCGCGTACTGAACACCCCGAAGGAGGAAGGGCGATGACCGTTCGGACACTCCTGCGCTCAGGTCACGTGATCTCCATGGACCCCGACATCGGGGACCTTCCCCGAGGGGACGTCCTCATCGAGGACGGGAAGATCGTGGCCGTACAGCCCGAGATCGGCGCCGACGCCGAAGTCCTCGACATGACCGGGCGGATCGTGATCCCCGGCTTCGTGGACACCCACCGCCACACCTGGGAGGCCTCGATCCGCGGGGTCGCGCCGGACGCCACGCTCGACGACTACTTCGTCGACATCCTCGACACCTTCGCGCCGCTCTACACCCCGGAAGACGTGTACGCGGCCAACCTGGCCGGCGCCCTGGAATGCCTCAACGCGGGCATCACCACGCTCGTCGACTGGTCGCACATCAACAACACCCCCGACCACCCCGACGCCGCGATCCGGGCCCTCGCCGAGACCGGCATCCGCGCCCAGTACGCCTACGGCAGCGCCAACACCTCCCTCGCCGACTACTGGTTCGAGAGCAAGATCGCGATCCCGGGCGACGACGTACGACGGATCCGCGCCAAGTACTTCGCCTCCGACGACTCCCTGCTCACCATGGGCCTCGCCACCCGCGGCCCCGGCTTCTGCGTGAACGACGTCGTCGCCGCGGAATGGGGCCTGGCCCGGGAGTTGGGCATCCCGATCACCGTCCATGTCGGCATGGGGCGCATGGCCGGTCGCTTCGGCATGGTCAAGCAGCTCCACGACCTGGGGCTCCTCGGCCCCGACACCACCTACATCCACTGCTGCTACTTCAGCGAGGAGGAGTGGCGGATGGTCGCCGACAGCGGCGGTACGGTGTCCATCGCGCCGCAGGTCGAGACGCAGATGGGGCACGGCTGGCCGCCGGTGATGAAGGCGATCGAGCACGGACTGCGGCCCTCCTTGAGCATCGACGTCGTCACCACCGTCCCCGGCGACATGTTCACCCAGATCCGCGCGGCCTTCGGTGCCGAACGCGCCCGCGTCAACGCGGAGTGCTGGCAGGCCGATGTCCCGGTGCCGGAAACGATGCTGACGGCCCGTCGGATGCTGGAGATCGCCACCCTCAACGGCGCCCATGTGGCGGGCCTCGAGGACCGCACCGGCTCGCTGACCCCCGGCAAGCGGGCCGACGTCGTCGCGATCGACGCCACCGCGCTGAACGTGGCGCCCGTGCACGACGCGGCGGCCGCCGTGACGCTGTCCGCGGACGTCTCCAATGTGGACACCGTGCTCGTCGACGGCGTGATCCGCAAGCGGGACGGGAAGTTGACGGCCGACGTGGCCCGCGCCCGGCGCCTCGTCGAGGAGTCCCGTGACCGGCTCCTGGCCGCGAAGGCCGCCCGGTGAGCGCTCACCTGGTGCGCCGCGCCACCGACGTACCGCCGCCGGAGTACGACGAACACGGCCACCGGCGGCGGGAGTTGGTCGGCGAGGACGACGGCAGCGTCCATACCGGCTTCGGCATCTGCGAGTTGCTGCCGGACGGCGCGATCGGGCCCCACGTCCACTCGTACGAGGAGAGCTTCTGCGTGCTCGACGGAACCGTCGTCCTCGACGTGCCCGAAGGGTCGTATCTCCTCGAGGAGGGCGACTACGGGCTGCTGCCGACCGGTGTCCCGCACGCCTGGCGGGGCGCCGGGGACACCGCCGCACGCTGGGCGGACATGCTCGCACCCGTGCCGCGCGCCCGCTACGGCCACGACACCCAGGCGGTGCCCGCGCTGCCCCGCCGCAACCCCGTCCGCCTCGACGTCCGTGACCCGCGCACCCGCTCCTTGGGGCACTTCGAGCCCGCGCAGATGGAACCCGGCAAGCAGTCCCAGGACCTCCTCTCCGTGTCGGCGAGCATGCGCACCGCACTGCTCGTCTACAGCGGGATCACGGTGAAGACGATGGTCGACGGCGACCTGGGCGCGGTCGCCTCGACGATGTTCATCGTGCAGTACGCCCCGGACGGCGTCGCGGGCACGCACGACCATCCCTTCGAGGAGACGTACCTGATCCTCGAAGGGGCCGTGGACGCCACCTTCGACGGCTCGGTGCACCGGCTGGGACCCGGCGACGTGGCCTGGGCGGGCGCCGGTTGTGTGCACGGGTTCACCAACGCCGGTGCCGGGCCGGTGCGTTGGCTGGAGACACAGGCGCCGCAGCCGCCGACCCGCCACTCGTACCGGTTCACCCGGGACTGGCAGTACCTGAGGGAGGCCCTGGAGTCATGAGCAGTGTGCTCGTCGTCGGCGGTACGTCGGGGATCGGCCGTGAGTTCGCCCGCTCCCGTGCGGAGCGGGGGGACGAGGTGGTCCTCACCGGCAGGGACGTCCATCGTGCCGACACGGCGGCCAAGGAGATCGGCGCGCTGCGAGGCATCGCCCTCGACCTGTCGCGGCCACGGGAGATCGCGGTGGCGCTTGGCGGCATCGGGCCCGTCGACCATCTGGTACTCGGCGGTGTCACCCGCGACGACAACCGGGTGAGCGCGTACGACATCGAGGCCGCCCTGAACCTGGTGACGTTGAAGCTCGTCGGCTACACCGAAGTCGTGCACACGCTCCGGGACCGGCTGCACGACGACAGTGCCATCGTCGTGTTCGGCGGGCAGGCCAAAGAGCGGCCCTACCCGGGCGCGACGACCGTGGCGACCGTCAACGCGGGTGTGCGCGGACTGGTGCACACCCTCGCCGTCGAACTCGCCCCCGTCCGCGTCAACGCCCTCCACCCAGGAGTCGTCGGCGACAGCCCGTACTGGCTGGCCAAACCGGGGGAGGTGCTCGCCGGACTGCGCACCAGGACACCCACCGGACGGCTCGCCACGATGGCGGACGTGGTGGACGCCGTGGACTTCCTGCTGCGCAACCGGTCGGTCAACGCCGTCGAACTCGCCGTGGACGGAGGGTGGTTGCTGGGCTAGGACTTGATCCCGACGGCCCCGTAGAGCGACACCGGTCCCGCTGCGGGGTCGGGTGTCTCGTCCACCGCGAGTTCGGGACGCCAGTCCTTGACCGACACGATCCCCGGCTCCAGCACGTCGAGTCCCTCGAAGAAGCGGCCGAACTCGTCCCGGGTACGGGCCACCAGCGTCACCCCGCCCGCCGCGTAGGCCTCGATGCCCCGCCGTACGTTCTCCGGCTCGAAGTCGGCGGTCATCGCGGACAGCACCAGAGCACTGCCCGGAGCCAGCGCGCCGACCAGTGTGTCCACCAGGTCGTACGCGCCGTCCTCGTCGGCGACGAAGTGCATGAGCGCGATGAGCGACAGCGCGACGGGGCGGTCGAAGTCCAGTATCCGGCCCGCCTGTTCGAGGATCGTCCGCGGCTCGCGCACGTCGGCCTCGATGTACTCCGTCACGCCCTCCTCGGTGCCGCGCAGCAGGGCGCCGGCGTGGGCGAGGACGATCGGGTCGTTGTCGACGTAGACGACGCGGGCGTCCGCGGCGACCTTCTGGGCGATCTGGTGGAGATTGGGCTCGGTGGGGATACCGGTGCCGATGTCCAGGAACTGGCGGATTCCCGCGTTCGCGGCCAGCTGGCGGGTGGCCCGGTTCATGAACCAGCGGTTGGCGCGCGCGGCCCGCGGGGCGTCGCCGCTGAGCGAGGCGATCTGGCGGCCGAGGGCCTCGTCGACCGGGTAGTTGTCCTTGCCGCCGAGGTACCAGTCGTAGACGCGCGCCGGGTGCGGCTTGGTCGTGTCGATCCGCTGGACGGCGGCCGGCTCGGTCCCGGTCACGTGTGGCTCCTCTGCTCGCAGGTCAAGGTTGCGAGCAGTCTCGCACGATCATCCGGGCCCGGCGGAGTCGGTCTTCGGCCACCTGATTCAGGTCAACTGCGGTGTCACTCCTACGGTTTGAGGGGATCGTGGCCCAGCGTCATCAGCAGGTGCCGACGCCGAGTGTCCTCGGCCGCCGGCTCGTTCTCCGGGTCCGCCCGGGCCGACACGGTGTCCACCACCTCGTACATCACCTCGACGTCGTCGTCGGTGAGATCCGTGCGCCGCTTCTGCAGGATCGCGAGGACATGCTGCCCGGTGGGCGATCCGGCGTGTTCCGGCAGCGGCTCGGTGTCCTCGTCGGCGTCGCTGACCCGCAGCCAGGCCGCCAGTTCCTGCGAGGTCATGTTCACCGCGCGGTGGAAGTCCTCCCACAGCGCGTCGAGTTCGAGGGCGTCGGTCATCGCGTGCCCCTTCCGTACGTTCGGGTAGGCGGTCAGTCGCGCGGCCAGTTCTCCGCGTCGAACATCCAGCGCTGCTTCTCCAGTTCCGCCGTGATACCGATCAGCAGGTCCTGGGTGACCGGATCCGCCTTCTCCGTCGCGCCGATGCGCTCGCGCAGCCGGCCGATCGCCGTCTCCAGGGTCTCCATCATCAGAGCGACGACCTCGTTGTCCCGCTGCCAGCCCTCCTTGGCGCCGGGCAGGGTGTACGCGGTGGCGATCGTCTCCGGGCGGCCGTCGGGCGGCAGTCCGAGCGCCGCGGCGCGCTCCGCCACGGTGTCGGAGTAGGCGCGGGCGGTGTCCACCACCTCGTCCAGCTGCAGGTGGATCGAGCGGAAGCGCGGGCCGACGATGTTCCAGTGCGCCTGCTTCCCGATCAGCGACAGTCCGAGCAGATCCACCAGCGTGCTCTGCAGGGCGTCCCCGGCGATCCGCCGGGCGTCCTCGGGAAGGGTGCTCCTCACCACGGTCATACCGTGCTCCTCCTTCTGGCGTGGTTCGTGCCTGGTGCGGAGCGGTGCGACGCGTCCCTGGTCACGGGCGGCCTGCCGCGACCACTCCATGGGGGCGCGGGTGCCCAGGGCGAACCGGTGCAAACGCCGCGGGATCAGCTGTCGAGCACACCGTCCAGGAAACGGGTGAGGTCGGCGAGGACTTCTGCCCTGTTCGTCTCGTTGAACACCTCGTGCCGGGCGCCCGGATAGATCCGCTCGGTCAGGACACCCCCGCTGAGCTGCTCGACCCCGATGCGGCTGCCGGTGAGCGGCACCAGCCGGTCGTCGTCGCCGTGCAGCCACAGCAGGGGGAGCGGGCCGATGTCACCACCCTTGGCCACGGTCTCCAGCGTGCGCAGGAACGACTCGACCGTCGGCCGCTTCATCGGCCCGTGCCAGACCAGCGGATCCGCCACGTACGCCGCTCCCACCGCGGGATCACGGGAGAGCGAGGCCGGGCTGATGGGCGTGTCCGGGATCTCGTCCAGGGCGATCAGCCGCCGGGGCAGCTCCCAGTCGCCGATCACCGGTCCGGACAGGACGAGCGCGGTGAGTTCGGTGCCGTGGCGCTGTGCGAAGCGGGCGGAGATCAGTCCGCCCATGGAGTGTCCGATCAGGACGACCGGCAGGCCCGGGTGGGCGGCTCGGGCGAAGTCGGCCACGGTGTGCACATCGGTGACCACGTCCTCGAAGTCCTCGACCAGCACCCGCTCGCCCGCCGATTTCCCGTGGCCCCGGTGGTCGGGCCCGAAGACGGCCGCGCCGTGCCGGTGGAGAACGTCGGCGAGCTCCTCGTAGCGCCCGATGTGTTCGCCGTATCCGTGCACCACGAGCGCGAGGTGGCTCGGCCGTGGGTGCGGCCACTCGCGTACGACGAGTCCGTCGAGGTGGTGCTCGCGGGCCTCGGTCATGTCTCCTCCAACTGCGTCGGTGAAGGTCCCCGGAGATCTTCCCAGGGTGCGACGGGGCGGTCTACACTCCGAAACTAGCAGTGCTAATTAATTCGACCGGGGAGACCAGCCGTGCGTCCCGTCCACTTCGCGGCCGCCCGCCGCACCCCCATCGGCAAGCTGCGCGGAGCCCTGTCCCGCGTACGCCCCGACGACCTCGCCGCGACCGTCATCCGCGGACTCGTCGCCGATGTGCCCGCGCTCGACCCCGCCCGCGTCGACGACGTCTACTGGGGCGCCGCCAACCAGTCCGGCGAGGACAACCGCAACGTCGCCCGCATGGCGGCGCTGCTGGCGGGCCTGCCCGAGACCGTGCCGGGCGCCACGGTGAACCGGCTGTGCGCCTCGGGGCTGGAAGCGGTGACGACGGCCGCCCGCACCATCGCCGCGGGCGAGGCCGACATCGTGCTGGCCGGCGGTTCCGAGTCGATGAGCCGCGCTCCCTTCGTCCTGCCCCGCCCCGACGAGGCCCTGCCGCACCGCATCGAGACGGTGGACACCCGGCTCGGCTGGCGGCTGGTCAACCCGGCGATGAAGGAACTGCACGGCCTGCTGTCCATGGGCGAGACGGCGGAGGAGGTCGCGGACCGCTACGCCGTGTCCCGCCAACGCCAGGACGAGTTCGCCCTGCGCAGCCATCAACGCGCCGCCGAAGCCCGCAAGAACGGCCACTTCGACGACGAGCTCCTGCCCGTGGAGCGGCCGGACGGTGTGGTCGTGAGTGCCGACGAGTGCATTCGTGAGGACACCTCGTACGAGAAGCTGTCCGGGCTGAAGCCGGTGTTCCGGCAGGGCGGGAGCGTCACGGCGGGCAACGCCTCACCCATGAACGACGGCGCGGCGGGCCTCCTCCTGGTCAGCGAGGAGGCGCTGAACGAACTCGGTCTGGAGTCGCTCGGCCGCTATGTCGCCGGCGCCTCGGCCGGCGTCCACCCCGACGTGATGGGCATCGGCCCGGTCCCCGCCACGCAGAAGGCGCTCGCCCGCGCCGACTGGACCGTCGGCGACATCCAGGAGGCCGAGTTCAACGAGGCCTTCGCCGCCCAGGCCCTCGCCTGCGTGGACCGCCTCGGCATCGATCCGGAGCTGGTCAACCCGAGCGGCGGCGCGATCGCGCTCGGCCATCCGCTGGGCTGCTCGGGGGCACGCATCCTCACGACGCTGCTGCACCGCATGCGGCGGACGGGGGCGACGCGGGGCCTCGCGACGATGTGCGTGGGGGTGGGACAGGGCAGCGCGGTGCTGGTGCAGAGGCACTAGCCACGGGAAGGGTCATCAGGCGAGACGCTCCTTACGCCACCCATTAGATGCGCATAGCATCGGGTTCCGCATGAACACGATGACGCTCTGGCACATAACCGGCTGGGAGTTCGCCGCCCTCGCCTTCGCGGCCCTCCTCGTCGGCTTCTCGAAGACCGCCGTGAGCGGGGCCAACACGGTCAGCCTCGCCATTTTCGCCGCGGTCCTGCCCGCCCGCGCCTCGACCGGCGTCCTGCTGCCGATCCTGATCGCCGGGGACGTGCTCGCCGTCCTCACCTACCGGCGCCACGCCCACTGGCCGACCCTGTGGAAGCTGTTCCCCGCGGTCGCGGCGGGCGTGGTCGCCGGCACGCTCTTCCTGATGTGGGCCGACGACGAGATGGTCCGGACGTCGATCGGCGCCATCCTGCTGCTGATGGCGGCCGTGACGGTGTGGCGCCGCCGCGCCGCCGACCAGGCCGAGGAACCGGACTCGGTCGCCACGAAGGCGGGCCGGATCAAGGCCCGTTCCTACGGCGTCCTGGGCGGCTTCACCACCATGGTCGCCAACGCCGGCGGCCCGGTGATGTCGATGTACCTTCTGTCGGCGGGCTTCAGGAAGCTCGGCTTCCTGGGCACCTCCGCGTTCTTCTTCCTGATCGTCAACACGTCCAAGGTGCCCTTCAGCGTGGGCCTCGGCCTGATCGACGGGCACTCGCTCCTGCTCGACGCCGCGCTCGTGGCGTTCGTCGTGCCCGGCGCGTTACTCGGCAAGTGGGCCGTCAACAGGATCAACCAGCGGCTCTTCGAACAGCTCGTGATCGCGGCGACGATCGTCGGCGGCCTCCAGCTACTGCTCCGCTGACCACGCCCGGAGCAACGCGGGCAGCCCCGCGAACGAGTCGATCACATGGTCCGGGGCGCCGCTCGCGTCCCGATGCGTCTGCGGCAGATACTTGCCCGTCCTGACCAGCACCCCCGTGACACCGGCGGCCTGCGCCGCCAGTACGTCCGACTCCACGTCGTCCCCCACCATCACCGCCTCGTCCGCACCGGCCCCCAGCCGGGCCAGCGCCGAGGCGAAGAACGCGCGCGACGGCTTCCCCGTCACCACGGCCTCGGTACGCGCCGCCTTCTCCAGCCCCGCCAGGAACGCACCCGCGTCCAGCTGAAGTCCGTCGTCCGTACGCCAGTACAGGTTCCGGTGCATCGCCACCAGCCGCGCACCGCGCTGGAGATGCCCGAACGCCCGGTTCAGCGCCACGTAGTCGAACTCGGGCCCCGCACCCCCCACGATCACGACGTCCGGGACGGTCCCGGTGTCCCCGGCGTCGATCACGTCCACGTCCCCGAGGTCCTCCCCGATGTCCCCGCTGTTCAGCAGCGCACAGCGCGCCCCCGGGAAATGCTCGATGACGTACGCGGCGGTGACGGCGGGCGCGGTCAGGATGTCCTGCGCCGTCACCGGGAACCCCGCCTGCGCCAGCGTCCCGGCGATCGACGCCCGTGTCCGGGACGTCGTGTTGGTGACCAGTGCGACGGCGAGACCGGACTCGCGGATCTCCCGCAACGCCTCGACCGCACCCGGCAACGGCTCCCACGACACGGTGAGAACCCCGTCGATGTCGATCAGTACGGCGCGCACGGAGTCCATGGCAGGACGATAGCGATCCGCCCGGGCCGGCGGAGCGATCCGAACTCATGCCACACGACCCTCACACTTCAGGGCGTGACGGTCGGGCTCGCGGGTGAGGGGCTCTGCGGAACGGCGGGCGCCTCGGGGTTGGCCGGGCCGGACTGGAGCATCGCCACGGTCGCCGCACCCGCCAGCGCGGTCGCGACCGTGGTGGCCATGGCCACGATCACGGTGGCGGCGGGCGCGGTGATCGTGGACAGCCGGCGCAGATCGCGCAGACCGCTCCACGGCAGGCCGGCCAACCGGGCCAGCCGGATCTCCCAGGACAGGCCCAGGCCGTAGCAGAAGACGATGATCTCTCCGGTGCGCAGCAGCAGAACGGTCAGTGTCTCGCGGGTGGAATACGGCGCGGACAAGGGGATGAGGGTCAGCTCGGGGAGGAGGACCGCCAGGAGGAAGAACGTCGACTTGGCGACCGGAACCTGCCCGGGAAGCCTTGGGTAGAAGTAGCCGTAGAACGCGGCATAGACGGCCCAGCGGAGGATGTGCAGCGCGAGCATGGTGAGTTCGGTGAGCGAGACGGCGGGAAAGACCGATTCCCAGGACCGCAGGTCGATGACGATCACGGGGGTGGCGAACACCAGACCCAGGATCCCGGTCTCCAGCGCGTTCTGACGGGGTGTCCGGGCGGCGCTGCTGGCCAGTGCGGGGTTCGTCGAGACGAAGTGCTTGTTTCTGAGCGGGATGGGCCGCTCGGCGAAGTCGCGCCACTTCATCTCGAATTCCCTGGCCCCGGTCTCCTCGGTGCTCAGTGAGCTGTGAGCCGATTTGTGGAAACCCATCCAGGCCTGCCGGTGGAGCCGGTTGCGTGCCTCCGCGTGCATCAGACGCACATAGGCTCCCGGGCTGAGCCGGGAGAGGCGGTAGGCGAATTCCGCTTTGGTCCTCGGCAGCAGGAACCAGAAGGTGATCACTCCGAGGACGCAGGCGATGACATCGCTGGCCATGAAGGACACGTTGGCCATCAGCGGACTGATCGACAGGCCGACGAGCAGTACGCCGCACAGGCGGACGTCACCGTCCCGCATGGCGTCCGCCTCGGCACCCCGCCGCAGGACGACGGTGGCGCAGGCCGCCGCGGCGGCCAGAGCCGCCAGCTCGATCAGCCCGTAGGCGACGGACGAGGCCGTGGCGTCGGCCACCGCGCGGAAGAGAGCGTCGTCCCCGCTCCAGGTGAGGTACTTGCTCGCGGGGAAGAGGCACAGGACGGCGCAGAAGGCGGTCAGGGCCAGGGCGCCGATCCGCCAGTCGCCGAGACCGCGCGCGCAGAACGTGAGTGCGGCGGCCCAGGAGAGCGAGCAGCCGGCCACCAGGGCGAACGTGGGGCCGACCGGAAGGGGAGCCTCCAGCAGGGGTGCGAGCCAGAGACCGGTGAACAACAGGGAGCCGAGTCCCGCGCCCACCCATGGGCCGCGCCCGAGCATCTCGGAGGCCCAGGCGAGCTGGGCGACCGCCACGAAGCCGATGGCGACGAGCCATGGGCCGTGCACCCGGTCGGCGTACCGGACGAGCACCGCCAGCACGGCGAGGACCACGGCAGCGAAGGGCGCGACTGTGCCGTACCTCAGCAGGTGCGGGAGCGGTGGCAGGCCCTGATTGTCCCGATGGCGGGTGACGGCGATGACCAGCAGGGCGGGCAGCAGCAGGCTCCACCACGCGAAGGAGAAGTCGATCAGAAAGGTCCCCGGCGTTCCGTCCCGGAGACGGGAACTGTCCGAGGTGGCGAGAACGAAGCCGGTCGTCGTACTGATGCCCGTCACCGCGACGGAGACGCCCACAGGGAGACGGGGGAACCGGGAACGCGCCAGCAGCAGGCCGATGCCGGCGGCCGCGAGTACCAGTGCCAGCTCATTGCGGAGGGCGTCCTCGGGTTCCGGTTTCTCGTCGGTGGCGAGAGCGGCACCGCTGCCGTCCGGGGCCAGGTAGATGTGGAATCCTGCGTCGGGCTCGTGGGTACGCACTTTGACCGAGTGCGGTTCCTGGACGTACGGATTCACCTCGTGTATTCCGGTGAACGAATACCCCTCCGCGGTGAAATCGAAGTCGCGCCGGCCTATCGGAGGTGTGTTCCGGCCGCTGCTGTCATAGCCGCAATAGAAGCCGATCGACGTCGCGTCCGTCAGATCGAGGGTGGTGCGGGGGATCGGGAAACTCGCGATGACCTGATCGTCGCGGACGGTGATCCGTGGCGCCTGGGGATAGGTCCAGCCGGAAGCGGGGGTGTGGACGGAACAGGCCATCGCCCACACGAAGTTCGACCAGTCTGACGTGACACCGCCGTGCCGCAGTACCGCGGCCAGGGGATCACCCAGGGGCACGGTGAGGACTTCCTCGCCGCTGACCTCGAGTTCGCCGCCGCTGTTCTCGGTGAAGGAAAGCGAATAGGTCGAGGTGCGCTTCTCCTGTCCTTCGGAGAAGCCGAGCCAGTAGGTGACTTCATCGGGGGTCTCTTCGTCGGCCGTGAAATCCTTGCCCACGGTCTCGACGGTCCACATCATCTCGGGCACAACCCGGTAGCAGAGGAAAGTGGCGAACAACGCCAAGAGTGCTGCCCCGGCAACCCGAAATACGCGAAAATGTATCCAAGGAAGTCCCTGCACCGACGAAGTGTAGCGGCGGCCGTATCGAACCGTACAGACAGCGGAAATCGAACGAACCCCCCGTGCCCGCTCTCCGGCACGCCCTTCGTACGCTTTCCTTCATGGCCCCCCACGTCCTCATCCTCGGCGGCACCACCGAGGCCCGTGAACTCGCCGCCGCGCTCACCGCGTTGCCCGGAGTCCGCGTCACCACCTCGCTCGCGGGTCGCGTGAAACGCCCCGGAGCGGTCACCGGGGACGTGCGGATCGGGGGCTTCGGCGGTGCGGACGGGCTCGCAGACTGGCTGCGGGAGCAGCGCGTGGACGCCCTCGTCGACGCCACGCATCCGTTCGCCGAGGCCATGACGGAAAACGCGGCCCGGGCCGCCGCCGCGACCGGCGTACCGGCGGTGGTGCTGCGCCGCCCGGGCTGGCGGCCCGGGCCCGAGGACCGCTGGTACCCGGTCGGTTCACTGGCGGAGGCCGCCGGCCTGCTGCCACTGCTGGGCCCCCGCGTGTTCCTCACCACCGGCCGCCTGGGCCTCGCGGCCTTCGCGCACCTGACCGAACTCCACTTCGTCGTACGCTCCGTGGAGCTGCCCGAGCCGCCGATGCCGCCGCGCACCGAAGTCCTCCTGGCACGCGGCCCGTTCACCGAGGACGACGAGTCCGCGCTGCTGTCCACGCACTGCATCGACGTCGTGGTGACGAAGGACAGCGGGGGAGCGGCGACAGCCGCCAAACTGACGGCCGCACGCCGACTGGCGTTGCCCGTCGTGGTCGTACGACGTCCCCCGCTGCCCGCGGACAGGGAGACGGTGCCCGATGTCGCCGGGGTCCTGGAGTGGCTGGGCCTCAGCCGGAGATGACCGAGGCCCGCATGCGGTCGACGGCGCGCAGCACCTCGGTGCGGTTCTTGGCACTCTTGATCCAGGCGGGGAGCCGGCCGATGTACGTCATCTTGCGCCCGTGCTCGTACCAGGGATCGCGCTCGCGCAGGTCCGCCGCCACGAACCGCCTGAGCAGGTCGAGGTGTTCGAGGTTGTACGCCGACACCGTGCCGTGACGGGTCTCGGTCCGCAGCCACAGCTTCGGCCAGGCGCACCGGTTCGTGGGCCGGCACAGACCGCAGGACCGGCAGATCACCCGAGGCTGCGGCGGTGCGCTCCGCTCGAAGTGCGCGATCCGGTCGCAGCGCGGGCAGCGGACCAGCACCGAGTCGCCGAAGTGGTGCGCGTCGAGGCCGGGATCGTGGAAGCGGAGGGGAGGCATGCCGGGAGTATGCCGACTGCCCGGCCCGTCCGCACATGGATTCTCAGTGGGTGGAGGCCAGTTCGCCGGACCGTTCCGTCAGCCCGTTGCCCAGGTCCTCCACCAGCAGACGCTTGGAGATCGCGTCGACCGCGGCCAGCAGATCAGTGCCCGCCGGGCGGCCGATGTCCTCCTGCACCCGCTCCTCCAGCCACGTGGCCCAGGCCTTGCCGATGACATGGGCCTCGCGGGTGCCCGCGTGGGTGTGCGAGAAGAGGTTGCCGGCGCGGGTCAGGTAGCCCTCGTCGACCATCCGGTCGAAGACCGGCAGCAGCACCTCGGGCGGCATGTGACGGCGGGCGGCCATCAGGCCCAGACTGGCGTGGCCCGTCATCCGCGTGAACAGCTCCACCTGCATCACCGCCCAGGCACCGGCGATGTCCAGACGGGTGTCGGACGCCGCCACGATACGGCGCGCGTCCTCCAGCCCCGTGGTGCCGATGATCTTTCCGACCGCCGCTTCCAGCACCCGCTGCGAGTCCGCCCCGGACGGCTGCCCGAAGCCCTCGCCCATGTCGGTCGAGCCCGCCCGCGCGCTGTCGCGCAGCTGGACCTGCTTGAGGAACAGGGCGACCACGAAGCCCAGCGCCGCGACCGGCACCGTCCACAGGAAGACGGTCTGGATGGTGTCGGCGTAGGCGTCGATGATCGGGGCGGCCACCGCCGACGGCAGGTTGTGCACGCCCTCCGGACTGGTCGCCGCCTTGGCGATGGCCGCCGGGTCGAGACCGCTGCCCGCCTGCGCGGCCCGCGCGACCCCGTCCTCGAGGTTGGGCTTCAGTGAGTTGGCGTAGATGGTGCCGAAGACGGCCGTGCCGAACGAACTGCCCAGCGTGCGGAAGAAGGTGACACCGGAGGTGGCGGTGCCCAGGTCGGTGTAGTCGACGGTGTTCTGCACGGCGATCGTCAGCACCTGCATGCACAGACCGATTCCGGTACCGAGCACGAACATGTACAGCGACTCCAGCCAGGCACCGGTACCCGGCCCCATCAGGGACATCAGATACAGCCCGACCCCCATCACCAGGGAGCCGACGATCGGGAAGATCCGGTACTGCCCGGTCTTGCTGACCACGTTGCCGCTCGCGACGGACGCGATGAGCAGGCCGATGACCATCGGCAGCGTCCGTACCCCGGAGACCGTGGCCGAGTCGCCGTCGACGTACTGCAGATAGCTCGGCAGATAGGTCATCGCGCCGAGCATGGCGAAGCCGACGATGAAGCTGAGGATCGAGCAGACCGTGAACACCGGGTTCCTGAACAGCCGCATCGGCAGCATCGGTTCAGGCGCCCGGGTCTCCGCCCAGCAGAACAGACCGAGGGCGACGGTGCCGCCGACGAACAGGCCGATGATGACGCCCGAACCCCACGCGTACTCGTTGCCGCCCCAACTCGTCGCCAGGATCAGCGCACTGGCGCCGACCGCGACCAGCGCGATGCCGAGATAGTCGATGATCGGCCGGGAGGCCGACTTCACCACCGGGATCGTGCGGGCGGCGGCGAAGACCACGACGATCGCGATCGGGACGTTGACGTAGAAAGCCCAGCGCCAGGTCAGATGGTCGGTGAACAGACCGCCGAGCAGCGGCCCGATGACGGTCGCGACCCCGAAGACGGCACCGATGGCGCCCTGGTACTTGCCGCGCTCCCGCAGCGGGATGACGTCGGCGATGAGGGCCATCGACGTCACCATCAGACCGCCCGCGCCGATGCCCTGCATCGCCCGCCAGGCGATCAGCAGGGTCATGTTCCCGGCGAGACCGCACAGGAACGAACCCGTGATGAACACGATCGCCGAGACCTGGAAGACCACCTTGCGGCCGAACAGGTCGCCGAACTTGCCCACCAGGACCGTCGAGACGGTCTCCGCGAGCAGATAGGAGGTGACCACCCACGACATGTGCTCGGCGCCGCCCAGGTCCGACACGATCGTCGGCAGGGCCGTGCCGACGATCGTCTGGTCCAGGGCGGCCAGCAGCATGCCCAGCATGATCGTCACGAAGACGACGTTGCGACGACGCTTGTCCAGTACCGGCGGCTCTGCGGCGGGCGGCGCGGTTTCCTCGGTGACGGTCACGAGGCCACGGTCACACCGGTGGCCCAGTGACGCATGCGGGACGGGGCCGCTCGGGTCCCCTACCGCTCCCCGGGGTTGCGGCGCAGCAGATAGGTGTCCATGATCCAGCCCTTGCGCTCCCGGGCCTCGGCCCGCAGCCGCTCGATCCGGGGCGCGGCCTCGGCGATCGGACCCGAGGCGAGGATCTCGTCCGGGGTGCCGATGTAGGCGCCCCAGTAGATGTCGATGTCCTCGTCCGCGTACTGCCGGAAGGTCTGGTGGGCGTCGAGCATCACGACCACGTCGTCCACGCCCTCGGGGAACCCCTCGGCGAGCCGCCGTCCGGTGGTGATCTGCACGGGCCGGGCGACCCGGTTCAGTCCGGTGCGATGCCGGGCGACGAGGGCGGAGACACTGCTGATGCCGGGCACGACGTCGTACTCGAAGCCGACGGCACCCCGGTCGAGGATCTCCTCCAGGATCCCGAGCGTGCTGTCGTACAGCGCGGGGTCGCCCCACACCAGGAACGCACCGCTCTCGTCCTCGCCCAGCTCCTCGGTGATCAGCCGCTCGTAGATCTCGGCACGGGCGCTGCGCCAGTCCCCGACGGCGGGCGAGTAGGCCGCACCGCCCGCCCTGCGGTCTCGCTCCGGATCCCGCGCCTCGACGACGCGATACGTCCCCTGCGGTATGTGCGCCTCCAGCATGTCTCGGCGCAGATCCGTCAGGTCGCTCTTCACCTCGCCCTTGTCCAGGACGAAGAACACGTCCGTGCTCCGCAGCGCCCTGACCGCCTGGAGGGTGAGCTGGTCGGGGTCGCCCGCGCCGATACCGATGACATGAATCTTTCGCACGCCCCGAGTCTGCCGTACGGCACTGACAGGGTGGGCACCGCGTCCGGGGCGTGGCACGAGGCCGCGGGAGAGGTCGCGCCCGAGGTCCGGCGCGGTGCCCTGGGACGAGTTCGGTCCGTGGAGCTGCGGCTGTGTACTCGCTCCGGGACTCCCTCGACGCCAGGCCCGGTCCGAGACCCGGGCGCGCGCCCACGGCTCGAGGCGCTCCGGGCCGGCGCCGAATCCGGCGTCATTGCCGCAGGCGCGGTGCCCGCAGCGCCGCGTCCACGGCCCCGCCTCCCCGCTCCACATCCTCCGCCAGCTCCCGAGCCCATCCGGCGAGCCCGGCCGGATCCATCCCGTACGGCTGGGAGTGCCCCGGGGCCGACGCCCACTCCTCGATCGCCCCCGCCCCGCGCCGCAGCAGCCGCGCCCCGCCCGTGACGTTGCCCCGGGCCGCGTGCGTGAGGCCGACCGCGAGCTGGGCCAGACCCCGCCACAGGGCCCGTTCCTCCTCGGGCCCGGACTTCCAGGCGTCCTCGAAGACCTCGTGCGCGTGGAAGGGCTTGCCCGCGTCCAGCAGCTCCTGTGCCTCCGCGACGCTCCGCTCGGGGGTGCGTACGACCCCCTCCGGCTGCCGCTCGATCCCGTCAGCGCCGTACGGCAGGGGCCGCCCGAGCCCGTCCCGGGGCCGGGCGTTGCGTGCCCGCCCCTCGTCGTCCCGGTCCCTGGCGTCGGCCTGCCGTCCTGAGGATGTACTGCCCATATCCCGATTGTCCCGCGCGGCCGGGCCGTCTTCGAGGCGGCCCACCACGTGGGGTAAAGTGCTCTTCGCGCGATCACGCGGTTCACCGCGCGAAAACGCACCGGGACGTGGCGCAGCTTGGTAGCGCACTTGACTGGGGGTCAAGGGGTCGCAGGTTCAAATCCTGTCGTCCCGACGGTGTTCACCGGCGGATCTGCCTGAGGCAGGTCCGCCGGTCGCGTTTCAGCGGTCGCCGTGTGTCGCCCCGCCCCGATAGCGCGCCGCGACATCCCCCAGATACCCCCGCAGCATGACCTTCGCCTCGTCCAGCAGCGCAGCGTCCCCCGCCCGGTCCCGCCGGAACGCCTCCTGGGCGAGCGCGTCGGCCGCCAGCATCGCCGCGTGGCAGGTGCGGGCCAGCGCCTCGTCGTCCTCGGCGAGGTCGAGGGCGAGGAGTATACGGCGGATGCCGTCGGCCATACGGCGCTTGTGCTCACGGTCGGCTGCGCGGGTCTGTTCGGTCAGGCCGCTGCCGAACCACAGGGCTCGGAAGCCGTGTTCGGTGCGGTAGATGGAGGCGAACGCGTCGATGAGGATGCCGACCGGGTCGTCCCAGTGCTGTGCGGCGGCCGCGCCGACCAGGTCGTCCATCGCGGCTTCCAGCTTCGCGAAGTACCCGGCCGCGAGGGCCTCGATGATCGCGCCCCGGTCCGGCAGGTACTGGTACAGCGAGCCGACCGAGACCCTCGCCTCGGCCGCGATCCGGGTCGTGGTGAGCGCCTCGACGCCCTCCTCGACCAGCACGCGCTCGGCGGTCTCCAGGACCCGGGCGAGCCGGGCCTTGCTACGGGCCTGCTGGGGCGTGCGGCGCAGCGAGGCGACGCCCGCCGCCCAGTCGGTGTCCGTGATGGGATCGGCCACGCAACAACCTCCGAACGTGAACGTGACTTTGTTTCATGTTTAGGTTAGCGTCGCGCGCATGACCGACTCAAGCTCGGCGTGGAGCGGGGAGCGGGCCGCCGTTGCCGGCGCCTGCCGTCGGCTGGGCGCCGAGGGACTCCTCATCGGCACGGCCGGGAACGTCAGCGTGCGCACGGACGACCGGGTCGCGATCACCGCCACCGGCGCGGTCCTCGCCGACCTCACCCCGGACCAGGTGACCGTCGTCGACCTCGACGGAAAGATCGTGTCCGGAGCCCTCCGGCCGACCTCGGAACTGGACCTGCACCTCGGTGTCTACCACCGCTACGGCACCGGCGCCGTCGTCCACACCCATGCGCCCATGGCGACCGCGCTCTCCCTCGTCCTCGACGAACTGCCCTGCATCCACTACCAGTTGCTCACCCTCGGCGGCACCGTACGCGTGGCACCGTACGCCACCTTCGGCACCCCGGAACTCGCCGAGTCGGTGCTCACCGCACTGGAGGGCCGCGGCGGAGCACTGATGGCCAACCACGGCGCGGTCACCCACGCCCCGACGCTCGACAAGGCGGTCGAGCACGCCTTGCTGCTGGAGTGGGCCTGCGGGGTGTATCAGAGCGCGGCCGCCCTCGGGCAGCCCCGCGTCCTCGACGAACAGCAGCAACTCGCGGTCATCGAGGCCGCCGTCGCACGCAATTACGGCACCACACAATCCGTACCACCTGTGCAGGAGGGAACCCGATGAAGGTCGTCACGATGGGCGTGCACGTACTGGACGTACTGGTACGGCCGGTGGAGGCCATACCCGAGGGGCAGGGCGCCACCCTGGTGGATGACATACGCATGACCGCCGCCGGTACGGCCGCCGGTACCGCGCTCACCCTCGCCAAGCTCGGCGCGCAGGTGCGTACCGCCGGAGCGATCGGCACCGACCCGACGGGCGATCTGCTGGTGCAGCTGCTCGACAAGGCCGGTATCGGCACCGGGCTGCTCGTCCGGCGCATCGACACCTCCACCTCCGCGAGCGTCCTGCCCATCCGCCCCAACGGCGACCGTCCCTCCCTCCACCTCCTCGGCGCCAACATCACCTACGGCCTCGACGACGTCCCCTGGGACGCGGTCGCCGAGGCGACCCATCTCCACCTGGGCGGACCGGAGTTGATCGGCGCCGACGTCGCCGCGCGCATCCTGGCGCACGCCAAGGAGCATGACGTCGTCACCTCCGTGGACCTTCTCGCCCCCGGTGAGCTCGGCACCTTCGACCAGATCGAGCCGCTGCTCCCGTACGTCGACTACCTGCTGCCCAACGACGACCAGGTGCTCGGCTTCAGTGGCGAGGACGACCTCGTGACCGGCGCGAAGAAGCTGGTCGCCGCCGGGGCCGGGCTCGTCGCCGTCACCCGCGGTGCTGAGGGCGCGCTGCTGGTGACCGCCGAGGGCACCGAGAGCGTCCCCGCCTTCGATATCGACGTCGTCGACACGACCGGATGCGGCGACGCCTTCTCGGCCGGCTTCCTGCGCGGCATCAGCCTCGACCGCACGCCGCGAGAGGCCGCCATTCTGGGCAGTGCGGCGGCGGCGCTGGTGGCGCAGGGGCTCGGCAGCGACCACGGCGACTTCGACCTCGCCGAGGCCGACGAGTTCTCCATGACCGCCAAGGTGCGCACGTGAGCTGAGGCCGCAGGAGCACCACGGAGCGCGGGACGCCTCCGTGGTGCATCCGCTCGAAGGCCTTCTCGCGGTGCCCGCACCGAATCTCCCGGGGCTGATAGACAGGGAGACATGACCACCTTGATCTTCCGCCCGACCCGGGACGCCCGATGACCGCCGGCATCGACACTCCCGACGGCCGGGGCCGCACCGGCCTCCACCGCACCGGCCTCGACCTGACCGGCAACCCCCGCGTCAAGGTCCGCGACGTGAAACTCCTGTCCAGCCACTGGTACGTCGAGCGGGCCACCACCTTCGACCTCCAACTCGCCGACGGCAGTTGGAGCACCCAGCAGCGCGAGACCCACGACCGCGGCAACGGCGCCACCATGCTGCTCTACGACGCCGAACGCGAAACCGTCCTCCTCACACGGCAGTTCCGCTTCCCCGTGTACGTCAACGGCCACCCCGACGGCATGCTGGTCGAGACGCCGGGCGGGCTGCTCGACGACGATGACGAGCACCCGGAGATCGCGGTACGGCGTGAGGTGATCGAGGAGACCGGGCACACCATCGGTGAGGTCCGGCACGTCTTCGACGTCTACATGAGTCCGGGGTCCGTGACCGAACGGGTCAGCTTCTACGCCGCCGAGTACGGCCCCTCGACCCACACCCACGAGGGCGGCGGCCTGGACGAGGAGGGCGAGGACATCGAGATCCTCGAACTACCCTTCCGCCGGGCCCTGGAGATGATCCGCGCGGGGGAGATCGCCGACGCGAAGACCATCATGCTGCTGCAATGGGCGGCTCTGGAGGGACCGTTCGCCGGTAAGGCGTGAATCCCCTTGCCTTGAAGTGCACTTCACGTTGCAGACTCCCGTTCGCGCACCCCGAATGCGGATGCGTGAACGGGAGGGATTTCCCATGAGGTACCGCACCATCGGCACCGACCCGAAGACCCGCCGCGAGGTCAGTGTGCTCGCCCTCGGCGCGATGCTGTTCGGCTCGCGCACCGACGAGGAGACCGCCTTCGCCGTGCTCGACCGCTATGTCGAGGCCGGCGGGAACTTCATCGACACGTCCGACAACTACGCCTTCTGGATCGACGGCGGCCAGGGCGGCCAGAGCGAGGAGCTTCTCGGGCGCTGGCGGCGCAGCCGCGGCATCGGCGGCGAGATCGTGATCGCCACCAAGCTCGGCGCCCGCCCGCTCGCACCCGGCACCAGCTACATCGACAACGCGGAGGGCCTGTCCGCGAAGGTGATCCGCGAGGCCGCCGAGCGCAGCCGGGAACGGCTCGGCGTGGACAAGCTGGATCTGCTCTATGCCCACATCGAGGACCACGCGGTGCCCCTGCGGGAGACCGTCGAGGGCTTCGCCGAACTGGTCGCCGAGGGCACGGTCGGCCTCCTCGGCGTCAGCAACCACGCGGTGTGGCGGGTCGAGCGCGCGCGGTCGATCGCCGCCGCGGCCGGGCTGCCCGGCTACGAGGTGTTCCAGTACGCCCACAGCCACCTCCGCCCGCGCTACGACGTCCCCGAGGACCTCTTCCCCGACGGTAGCCTCGGCCACGCGGGACCCGACCTCCTCGGCTATCTGCGCGAGGAGCCCGGCCTGACCCTGGTCGCGTACTCGCCCCTGCTCAAGGGCGCCTACACGCACCCGGACCGTCTCCCCGCCGACTTCGACCACCCGGGCACCGCGGCCCGCCTCCAGGTCCTGCACGACGTGGCCCGGGAGACCGGCGCGACCGTCAACCAGGTCGTCCTGGCCTGGCAGATCGGCGGCGCACTGCCGATCCTCCCGCTGGCCGGAGTGTCGTCGGTGGCTCAGCTGGAGGAGAACCTGGCCGCGATCGACCTGGAGCTGACCGAGGAGCAGCGGGCCCGGCTGGACGCGGCGCACTGACCACGGCCGCAGTAGGCTCCGAAAGGAGCCGAAGGGAGAGTGCGCCATGAGCCTGTTCCCCACCGAGCGATCCGTCCGGACGACCCCCGAAGGCCTGGTCTGGGAGCCCGGTGAACGCTGGGTGCGCGGCTGCAAACGCGACGTCGCCGTCGTCGACAGCCGCCACCCGGTCCTCGTCTGGGAGCCCGGTGTCCCCGTCCCGTGTTACGCGTTCCCCCGCGAGGAGGTCCGCACGGACCTCCTCCGCCCGGCGAAGAACCCGCGCACGGGCGCCCACACGGGATCGCAGATCTTCTACGACCTCGAGGTCGACGGCGAACTCGTGGAGAACGCGGCGTGGAGCTTCCCGGCCGACGACCTCGCAGGGCACATCGCCTTCGAGTGGTTCCGGCACTGGGACAGCGGCCTGGACCACTGGTACGAGGAGGAGGAAGAGATCTTCATCCACCCCCGTGACCCGCACAAACGGGTGGACGCCCTGCTCAGCAGCCGCCATGTCGTGGTCGAGATCGCCGGCACCGTCGTCGCCGACAGCCGGCGACCGGTACTGCTCTTCGAGACCTCGCTGCCCACGCGGTACTACATCCCCCGCGACGACGTCCGCCTCGACCTGTTCACCGCGACCGACCACCGCACCGGCTGCCCGTACAAGGGCACGGCCGAGTACTGGAGTTGGCGCGGCGAGGGCGACATCCCCCGCAACATCCTGTGGAGTTACCCGGAGCCGCTGCTCGCGGTGGCCCCGGTCAAGGGACTCCTCGCCTTCTACAACGAGGCCGTCGACATCACCGTGGACGGCGAACGCAGGGAGCGGCCGGTCACGCCGTTCACCGCGAGCCTCAGGACCTGACCAGCAGCTGGAAGTCGAACGCGTACCGGGACGCACGGTAGATGTGCGTCCCGTACTCGACCGGCCGGCCCGTGTCGTCGTAGGCCGTGCGCTGCATCGTCAGCAGCGCGGCCCCGGCCTTCTCGTCCAGGCGTGTCGCCTCCTCGGCGGTGGCGCAGCGGGCCCCGATGGTCTGGCGGGCACTGTGCAGGGTGATGCCCGCCGAGCGCATCAGCCGGTACAGGCCCGTCGACTCCAGCCGGGCGGAGTCGAGTTCGAGGAGTGTCGCGGGCAGGTAGTTGCACAGGATCGCGACCGGCTGGCCGTGTGTGGCGCGCAGCCGCTCCAGGACGACGACGTCGCTGCCCTCCGCGACACCGAGCGCGGCGGCCACGTCGGCGGACGCCGGGGCGTGCTCGTTGCGCACCACCACCGTGGTCGGGCCCTGTCCGGCGGCCTCCAGGTCGTCGTAGAGGCTGCTCAGTTCGAGGCCGCGCTTGACCTGGCTGTGCACCACCTGCGTGCCCACCCCGCGGCGCCGGACCAGCAGCCCCTTGTCGACGAGGGACTGGATCGCCTGCCGGACCGTCGGCCGGGACAGGCCGAGGCGTACGGACAGGTCTATCTCGTTGCCCAGGAGGTTTCCCGGGGCGAGGGCCCCGTGCTCGATCGCCGCCTCCAGCTGCTGGGCGAGCTGGTAGTAGAGCGGCACCGGACTGCCCCGGTCCAGGGCGAAGTCCAGGGAATCGAGCGCGGGGGCGGTAGCGGCACGTGAGGAGCCGCCGGTCTTCGCCATGGAACGTCCCTCCCTTCTGAGGAAGTGTCAGGAGTGGCTGGGGAAACCGAGGTTGATGCCCGCGTCGGCCGGGTCCGGCCAGCGCGTGGTGATCACCTTCCCCTGGGTGTAGAAGGCGACACCGTCGTTGCCGTAGACGTGCAGATCGCCGAAGAGGGAGTCCTTCCAGCCGCCGAAGGAGTGGTAGCCGACCGGGACCGGGATCGGCACGTTCACGCCGACCATGCCCGCCTTGACCTCCAGCTGGAAGCGGCGGGCGGCGCCGCCGTCCCGGGTGAAGATCGCGGTGCCGTTGCCCCAACGGGAGTCGTTGATCAGCTTGATGGCCTCGTCGTACGACTCGGCGCGCACCACGACCAGGACGGGACCGAAGATCTCGTCCCGGTAGGCGTCCGCCGTCAGCGGCACCTTGTCCAGCAGCGAGACGCCGAGGAAGAAGCCGTCCTCGTGCCCCTCGACGGAGTAACCGGTGCCGTCGACGACGACCACCGCGCCCTGGTCGGCGGCCGACGTCACATAGGACGCCACCTTGTCGCGGTGCTCGCGTGTGATCAGCGGGCCCATCTCGCTCGACGGGTCGTTGCCGGGGCCGATCTTCAGGTTCTCCGCGCGCTCGGCGATCTTGCCGACCAGTTCGTCACCCGTGTCGCCGACCGCCACGACCACCGACACGGCCATGCAGCGCTCGCCCGCCGAGCCGTACGCCGCGTTGATCGCCTGGTCGGCCGCGAAGTCCAGGTCGGCGTCGGGCAGGACCAGCATGTGGTTCTTGGCGCCGCCGAGGGCCTGCACACGCTTGCCGTGCTCGACCGCCCTGAGCTGGATGTACTTGGCGATCGGTGTCGAGCCGACGAAGGAGACCGCCTCGATGTCGGGGTGCTCCAGAAGACGGTCGACGGCCACCTTGTCGCCCTGCACGATGTTGAGGACACCGTCCGGCAGGCCCGCCTCGGAGGCGAGTTCGGCCAGTCGGAAGGAGGCCGAGGGGTCCTTCTCGCTGGGCTTGAGCACGAAGGTGTTCCCGCAGGCGATGGCGAGCGGGAACATCCACATCGGCACCATGGCCGGGAAGTTGAACGGGGTGATGCCCGCGACCACGCCCAGCGGCTGCCGGATCGAGGCGACGTCGACCCGGGTCGAGACCTGCGTCGACAGCTCGCCCTTCAGCTGCACGCTGATTCCGCAGGCCAGCTCCACGATCTCCATGCCGCGCGCCACCTCGCCGAGCGCGTCGCTGTGCACCTTGCCGTGCTCGGCGGTGATCAGCTCGGCGATCTCGTCGCGGTGGGCGTCCAGGAGCTCGCGGTACTTGAAGAGGACCGCTGTGCGTCTGGCCAGCGAGGAGGTGCCCCAGCTCTCGAACGCGGCCTTGGCGGAGGCCACGGCGGCGTCCACCTCGTCGACCGTCGCGAACGCGACCTGCTTCTCCTGTGCGCCGGTCGCCGGGTTGTAGATGGCGCCGTGGCGGCCGGAGAGGCCTTCGACGGGCTTGCCGTCGATCCAGTGGGTGAGGGTCTTCATGGTGCGGGGCCTTTCCTGAGCGGTGGTTCAGAGGTGGCGGCGGCGGTCGGCGACCTGGCGGTCGTACTCCCCGCGCGCCTGTACGGCCGCCTCGCGGGAGGCGACCTCGGCGACCGGCACGTCCCACCAGGCCTCGGTCGGGGGAGCGGCCGGGTTGGCGGTGTCGGTCTCGACGTACACACAGGTCGGCCGGTCGGAGGCGCGGGCCGCGGTGAGTGCCTCCCGCAGCTCGCGCACCGTCTTGGCGCGCAGTACGTCCATGCCGAGGCTGGCCGCGTTGGCGGCGAGGTCGACGGGGAGCGGGGCGCCGGAGAAGGTGCCGTCGGCGGCGCGGTAGCGGTAGGCGGTGCCGAAGCGCTCTGCGCCGACCGTCTCGGAGAGGCCGCCGATGGAGGCGTAGCCGTGGTTCTGGATGAGGACCAGGTTGATCGGCAGGCCCTCCTGGACGGCCGTGACGATCTCGGTGGGCATCATCAGATAGGTGCCGTCGCCGACCAGCGCCCACACGGGTGTGCCGGGGCTCGCCTGCTGGACGCCGATCGCGGCCGGGATCTCGTAGCCCATGCAGGAGTAGCCGTACTCCAGGTGGTACTGGCGGGGGCTGCGGGCCCGCCACAGCTTGTGCAGGTCGCCGGGGAGCGAGCCCGCCGCGTTGATCACCACGTCCTCGTCGCCGACGACCGCGTCGAGGGCGCCGAGGAGCTGGGTCTGGGTCGGGACGGCGTTCTCGTCGGCGGCGCCGAAAGCCGCGTCGACCACCTGCTCCCAGCGTTCCCTGCCGGAGCGGTACTCGGACTCGTAGGCCGGGGCCACCCGGTGACCGGACAAGGCCTCCGTCAACGCCGTGAGCCCCGCCCGGGCGTCGCAGACCAGCGTTCGCGCCGCGAGCTTGTGGGCGTCGAAGCCGGTGATGTTGAGGTTGAGGAACCGGACGCCGGGGTCGAGGAAGAGCGTGCCGGAGGCGGTGGTGAAGTCCGTGTACCTCGTCCCCACTCCGATCACCAGGTCCGCGGTGCGGGCCAGGTCGTCGCTGACCGACGTACCGGTGTGGCCGATGCCGCCGAGGTCGGCGGGGTGATCGTGGCGCAGCGAGCCCTTGCCGGCCTGCGTCGAGGCGACCGGGATGCCGGTGGCGTCCACGAGCGCCTTCAGCGCCTCCTCCGCCTTGCTGTGGTGGATGCCGCCGCCGGCGACGATCAGGGGGCGGGCGGCGGACCGTACGGCCCGTACCGCCTCGGCCAGTTCGACGGGATCGGGAGCGGGACGACGTACCCGCCATACCCGCTCGGCGAAGAACTCCTCCGGCCAGTCGTGGGCCTCCGCCTGCACGTCCTGGGGGAGGGCGAGGGTGACGGCGCCGGTCTCCGCGGGGTCGGCGAGGATCCGCATGGCGTTGAGGGCCGCGGGGATCAGGGCTTCCGGGCGGGTGACGCGGTCGAACCAGCGGGAGACCGGGCGCAGGGTGTCGTTGACCGACACGTCAGCCTCCGTCGGGTGCTCCAGCTGCTGGAGGAGCGGGTCGGCGGTGCGGGTGGCGAAGTAGTCGCCGGGCAGGAGCAGGACCGGGATGCGATTGATCGTCGCGAGGGCGGCGCCGGTGACCAGGTTCGTCGCGCCCGGGCCGATGGACGTCGTCACGGCCTGCGCGGAGAGCCGGTCGAGGTGGCGGGCGTGACCGACGGCCGCGTGCACCATGGACTGCTCGTTGCGGCCCTGGTGGAACGGCATCACCCCCTCGCCGGCCTCCAGCAGCGCCTGCCCGAGGCCCGCCACGTTGCCGTGGCCGAAGATGCCCCAGGTCCCGGCGATCAGCCGGTGCCGCACCCCGTCCCGCTCGGTGTACTGGACGGACAGGAACCGCACCAGGGCTTGGGCGACGGTCAGGCGGCGGGTGGGCGTGCTCATCAGGACTTCTCCGGTGCCGTGTAGAGGGGGAGTCGGGGGTCGACCGGCTGGTCGGGCCAGGTGTCGCGGATGCCGGCGTGATCCGGGTGGTCGCGGATCAGCCAGACGCGCTCGGCCTCGGGGCCCGCCATGACGTTGAGGTAGTACATGTGGTGACCGGGCACGGCCATGGAGGGTCCGTGCCAGCCGTCCGGGATCAACACGACGTCGCCGCCGCGCACTTCGGCCAGGACGTCGGTGTTGCGGCCCCGGCCGGACGGTGAGACGCGTTGGTAGCCGCAGCCGCCTGGGCCGTCGATCTCGAAGTAGTAGATCTCTTCGAGCACCGACTCCTCACCGGGGCGGTGCTCGTCGTGCTTGTGCGGTGGGAAGGACGACCAGTTGCCGCCGGGGGTGATCACCTCGACGGCGATCAGCTTGTCGCATTCAAAGACCCCTGCCGCCCCGAAGTTGTTGACCTGCCGGGAGCAGTTCCCGGTGCCACGCAGCTCCACGGGCACGTCGGACGCCGGTCCGTAGCGGGCGGGCAGCCGTCTCGTGCAGCGCGCGCCGGTGAGCGCGAACCGGCCGCCGCCGGTCGTCGAGACCGTCGTACGGGAATCGCGTGGGACGTACGCGAAGTCGCTGGCGCCCGTGAACACGCTCTCCCGGCCATGGAGTTGGAACGTGTCACCGCCGAACTCGTCGGCCGTGGTCACCGTGCAGCCGCCCGCCAAAGGGAGGACGATCCACTCGCTCTCGCCGGTGTCGAAGATGTGGGTGCCGCCCGGCGGCAGCTCCAGGACGCGGAGAGCGGAGTAGCCCCAGCCGGCCGACTCGGGGGACACGTCGACCAGGTAAGGGCCGCCGAGGGCCTTTCCCGCGGGAAGGTGATATGTCATCGGTGCCTCCGTTCCTTCGCGTGCGTCTCGTGTCACAGCAGCCCGACGGCCGTGTCGACCGCCGTCTCCACGCTGCCTTCGGCGGGGTAGAGCAGGGAGCGGCCCACGACCATGCCCTGGACCGTCGGCAGTCTGAGGGCCTTGCGCCAGCGCTCGTAGGCGGCCTCCTGGTCGTCGACCTCGCCGCCCAGCAGTACCGCGGGCAGGGTGGAGGTCTCCAGGACCTCCGCCATGTCGTCCGGGTCGTGGGTCACGGGCAGCTTCAGCCAGGTGTACGCGGAGGTGCCGCCGAGGCCCGAGGCGATGGCGATCGACCTGGTGACGGCCTCGGGGGAGAGGTCGTTGACGACCCTGCCGCCGAGCCGCCGGGAGAGGAACGGTTCCACGAACAGGGGGAGGCGGTGGGCCGCCATGTCGTCGATCGCGCGGGCCGTCGACTCCAACGTTGTCAACGAGCCGGGGTCGTCGTAATCGACGCGCAGCAGCAGCTTGCCCGCGTCGAAGCGGAGCCGGGCGAGGTCCTGGGCGCGGTGGCCGGTGAAGCGGTCGTCCAGCTCGAAGGCGGCGCCCGCGAGGCCGCCGCGGTTCATCGAGCCCATGACGACCTTGTTCTCCAGCACGCCGAGCAGGAGCAGGTCCTCCAGGATGTCCGCGGTGGCCAGCACCCCGTCCACGCCAGGGCGCGACAGCGCGACACAGAGGCGTTCCAGCAGGTCGGCGCGGTCGGCCATGGCGAGCCTGCGGTCGCCGACGCCGAGGGCGCCGCGGGCCGGGTGGTCGGCGGCCACGATCATCAGCCGGCCGCTGTCGCCCAGCAGCGGGCGCCGCACACGGCGGGCGGCCGCCTCGGCGATCGCTTCCGGATGCCGGGCCCTGAGGGAGGCGAGGTCGCGGATGTCGGCGCTCAAGACGAGACTCCGTTCAGCAGGCCCTCGACCTCGGCCGCCGTCGGCATCGCCGAGGAGCAGGCGAGACGGGAGGCGACGAGGGCGCCGGACGCGTTGGCGTACCGCATGATCCGCTCCAGCTCCCAGCCGGACAGCAGACCGTGGCAGAGCGCGCCGCCGAACGCGTCGCCGGCGCCGAGGCCGTTGATCACCTCGACCGGGACCGGCGGGACCTCGGCGGTCGTGCCGTCGCGATGGACCGCGAGCACGCCCTTGGGACCTTGCTTGACGACGGCCAGCTCGACTCCCGCCGCCAGCAGGGCCTCCGCGCAGGCGAGGGGTTCGCGGACTCCGGTGGCGACCTCGCACTCGTCGAGGTTGCCGACCGCGACGGTCACGTGGCGCAGGGCTTCCGCGTAGTACGGGCGGGCCTCCTCGGGGTCACGCCAGAACATGGGGCGCCAGTCGAGGTCGAAGACGGTGGTGCCCGCCTTGGCGCGGGCCTTCAGCGCGGCGAGCGTGGCCGAGCGGCTGGGCTCCTCGCTCAGACCGGTGCCGGTGATCCAGAAGATGCGGGCCGCGCGGATCGCGAAGTAGTCCAGCTCCTCCGTGTGGATCTCCAGGTCGGGAGCCTTGGGCCGGCGGTAGAAGTACAGCGGGAAGTCGTCCGGCGGGAAGATCTCGCAGAACGTCAGCGGCGTCGGGTACGCGGCCACCGATGTCACCCAGCGGTCGTCGACGCCGAACTCCTTGAGCGCGGTGTGGAGATAGGTGCCGAAGGGGTCGTCGCCGGTGCGGGTGATCACGGCGGCGGAGCGGCCCAGCCGGGCGGCGGCGACCGAAACGTTGGCCGCCGAACCACCCAGAAACTTTCCGAACTTCTGCACATCGCCCAGTGGCACGCCGGTCTGGAGTGGGTAAAGATCAACTCCTATGCGGCCGATCGTGATCAAGTCGAAGGGCTGGGATGAATCGGCCATGTGTGACGCTCCTCGAGTCCCAGGGGGCCTGTCGCCTCCCAGGTGTAGGCCTCGGAGGCCAACCTGTCAACAGTTTGTACTTACATTCGGACCTGCTTGTGAAATGATGTCTTAACAAAGTCTTGACAGTGGGTCCATCTAGGGATTGGATCCCGTCCCAGTACAACCTTCGTATTTGCGGCTCGCGACCCGGACATGCCAAGATCCCGGGCCTCGGAATCCCCCGAGATCTCTCTCCCTTTCCCCCGTGAAGCACAGTGAGGTGCAGGAAAGATGGACCGCTCTTCGCACTCCCGCTCCCGTAGATTCGCCCCGATTGTGGCGATCGCCGCGGCAGCTGCCCTGACCCTCGCCGGCTGCTCCAGCAGTTCCGGGGGCAAGAAGTCCGAGGAGAGCGCGGACGGCGCCTCCGCCGGCAAGGCCAGCACTCCTCGTATGACGGTCGCGCTCGTGACGCACCAGTCGGCCGGTGACACCTTCTGGGACATCGTCCGCAAGGGTGCCGAGGCCGCCGCCGCCAAGGACAACGTCAAGCTCGTCTACTCCAACGACCCCAGCGCCGCCAAGCAGGCCGGCCTCATCCAGAACGCCATCGACCAGAAGGTCGACGGCATCGCGGTGACCCTCGCCAAGCCGGACGCCCTCAAGGACGTCATCGCCAAGGCGAAGACGGCCGGCATCCCCGTGGTCGGCCTCAACTCCGGTGTCAGCGAGTGGCAGAAGCTCGGCCTGATGGAGTTCTTCGGCCAGGACGAGACCGTCGCCGGTGAGGCGCTCGGCAAGCGGCTGAACGAGGCCGGTGCCAAGAACGCCGTCTGTGTCGTCCAGGAGCAGGGCAACATCGGCCTGACCCAGCGCTGCCAAGGTGTCGACAAGACCTTCGAGGGCAAGCTGCAGACGCTGAACGTCAACGGCACGGACATGCCGTCCGTGACGTCGACGATCACCGCCAAGCTCAGCCAGGACAAGTCCATCGACTACATCGTCACCCTCGGCGCCCCGTTCGCGCTGACCGCGGTGCAGTCGGTGTCCGACGCGGGCAGCAAGGCGAAGATCGCCACCTTCGACCTCAACAAGGACCTGACGGGCGCCATCAGCAAGGGCACCATCGAGTTCGCGGTCGACCAGCAGCCGTACCTCCAGGGCTACCTCGCGATCGACTCGCTGTGGCTCTACAAGAACAACGGCAACTACATGGGCGGCGGCGAGCAGCCCGTGCTGACCGGCCCGGCCTTCGTGGACAAGACCAACGTCGACAAGGTGGCGGCGTTCGCCGCGAAGGGCACCAGGTGATGGGTATGACCCAGCATGCCGAGCCGGCGGTGACCACACCGCCGGCCCCCGGCCCGAAGGAGACCGACGGCCGGACCGCTCAACGATCCCTGGCGCTGCGCCTGTTGGGCCGCCCCGATGTCGGTGTCTTCCTCGGCGCCATGGCGGTGTGGGTGTTCTTCCTCATCACCGCCCCGCCGGTGCGCGACGGCAGCTCGATGGCCAACATCCTGTACCAGTCGTCCACCATCGGGATCATGGCGCTCCCGGTCGCGCTGCTGATGATCGGCGGCGAGTTCGACCTCTCCTCCGGCGTCGCGGTCATCACCTCGGCGCTCACCGCGAGCATGCTCGCCTACCAGCTCACCCTGAACGTCTGGGCGGGCGTCATCGCCGCGCTGATCGTGTCGCTGGCGATCGGGTTCCTCAACGGCTGGCTGGTGGTCAAGACCGGTCTGCCCAGCTTCCTGATCACCCTGGGCACGTTCCTGATCCTCCAGGGCGTCAACCTCGCGGTGACCAAGCTGGTCACCGACAACGTGGCCACCGACGACATCAGCACCATGGACGGCTTCGCCGGGGCCAAGAAGGTCTTCGCCTCCTCCTTCGAGGTCGGCGGCGTCCAGATCAAGATCACCATCGTCTACTGGCTGGTCTTCGCCGCGCTGGCGACCTGGGTGCTGCTGCGCACCAAGTACGGCAACTGGATCTTCGCCGTCGGCGGCAACAAGGACTCCGCGCGGGCCGTCGGTGTCCCGGTGACCTTCACGAAGATCTCCCTGTTCATGCTGGTCGGCTTCGGTGCCTGGTTCGTCGGCATGCACAACCTGTTCTCCTTCAACACCGTGCAGTCCGGCGAGGGCGTGGGCCAGGAGCTCATCTACATCTCCGCCGCGGTGATCGGCGGCTGTCTGCTGACCGGCGGCGCCGGCAGTGCGATCGGCCCGGTCTTCGGTGCGTTCATGTTCGGCATGGTGCAGCAGGGCATCGTCTACGCCGGCTGGAACCCGGACTGGTTCAAGGCCTTCCTCGGCGTGATGCTCCTCGGCGCCGTCCTGATCAATCTGTGGGTCAGCCGTACGGCGACCCGGAGGTGACCGCAATGACATCCAGCAACGAAGCCGGCACCCACGGAGCCGTCCTCGCCGACGACGCCCCCGCCACCGACGGGGCGATCGTCGAACTCCGCAACGCCGGCAAGTCGTACGGCAACATCCGGGCCCTGCACGGTGTCGACCTGAAGGTCTTCCCCAGCCAGGTCACCTGTGTCCTCGGTGACAACGGCGCCGGCAAGTCCACCCTCATCAAGATCATCTCCGGGCTGCACCAGCACACCGAGGGCGAGTTCCTCGTGGACGGCTCCCCGGTGCGTTTCTCCACGCCGCGCGAGGCCCTCGACAAGGGCATCGCCACCGTCTACCAGGACCTCGCCGTGGTCCCGCTGATGCCGGTGTGGCGCAACTTCTTCCTCGGCTCCGAGATCACCAAGGGCCCCTGGCCCGTGCGCCGCCTCGACATCGAGAAGATGA